>CBFCYQ010000195.1:0-5873 GCA_965602205.1 uncultured bacterium
GTCACCAACGCGGGCGGGCCGGGTGTCATGGCTACCGACGCCCTTATAGCCGCGCGGGGGACTCTGGCCGAACTGTCGGATGACACCATGGCGGAACTGAACGCGCAGCTTCCGCCTTCCTGGTCGCACGGCAATCCGGTCGACGTTTTGGGGGATGCCAATTCCAAGCGTATTGCCAAAGCCACGCAGATTGTCAGCCGGGACGGTGGCGTCGACGCTGTGCTGGTAATCCTGACCCCCCAGGCAATGACTAACCCGACCGCACCTGCCAAAGCCATAGGAAAGCTCTCCGGGGAGGCGTCCAAGCCCATTCTGGCGGCCTGGTTGGGTGGGGCCAGCATGCGCGAAGGCCTTCAAATCCTGACCGACAACGGTGTGGCTGCCTTCAGAACGCCGGAGCAAGCCGTGCGGGCTTTTATGACACTGGTGTCTTATGCTCGTAACTTGCAGACTCTCTACGAAACGCCCAGGGATATCCCGGTGCAGTTTGACTGGGATCGTGAGCGTTTGCGCGCTGAGTTTGCCGGCCGGGACTTCAGCCAGGGAGACATTCTGACGGAAGATGTTTCCAAGAGTCTTATCGAGGCCTACGGCATTCCGACCGCCAGACCATATCCAGCCGAATCCGCCGATGAGGCCGCTGCCGCGGCGCAGAAACTGGGGTTTCCGATTGTGCTCAAAATCGACTCGCCCGACATCACGCATAAAACCGACGTCGGCGGTGTGGCTCTTAATCTCGAAGATGAGAGCATGGTTCGATCGGCCTTCGAACGCATCATGTCCAGCGTCGCCAAGAAAGAACCGCAGGCGGTGGTACACGGTGTCACCGTCCAGCCGATGATCCACGCGGCTGACAGTGTTGAACTGATACTCGGCACCAAGTGTGACCCGGTATTCGGTACCGTCATGATGGTCGGTATGGGGGGTATCGAGGCGGAACTGCTCCGGGATCGCAGCCTGGGTTTTCCGCCCCTGAACGAGCGTCTGGCCCGGCGTATGCTGGAATCCCTGAAGATATGGCCGCTGCTGCAGGGCTACCGGGGTCGTCCCCAGGCCAACATCGAAAAACTGGTCGAAGTCATGATCCGGCTTTCCTATCTGGCCGCCGACTACCCGGAGATCCGAGAACTCGATATCAACCCCCTGCTGGTCGGCCCTGCTGATGTCGTTGCCCTTGACGCCCGTATCGTAGTGGATCGCGGCCTTGTAGGTAAAGAGGTTGAGCCCTACTCGCACCTGGCCCTGCGTCCCTATCCGGAAAAATATCAAAAGGCGGTCCGTCTGAACGACGGCACCGAGATCACTTTCCGGCCGATCAGACCCGAAGACGAGCCGCTGTGGATGGAGATGCTGGCGGCCTGCTCTCGGGAAACCATCTACTCCCGTTTTCGCTACTTTTTCCAGTGGGCTTCGCATGAAGCGGCTGTCCGCTACTGCTATATCGACTACGACCGCGAAATAGCCATCGTGGCCGAAATCGTCGAAGACAATAAGCGCAAACTCATCGGCGTCGGCAGATTGATCGCCGACCCGGATCACGAGACGGTCGAGTACGCCGTCCTCATCACCGATGCCTGGCAGAAAAAAGAGATCGGCAGTATGCTGACCGACCTGTGCCTGGAAATCGCTAAAAAGTGGAAGCTCAAACGCGTCGTCGCCCAGACAACCACCGACAACCGCCCGATGATATCCGTCTTCGAGAAGCGAGGCTTCAAAATCACCTATGACGAGCGCGACTCGACTGTCGACGTCGTGAAGGAAATAGGCTGAGCCGCCGCCGCGGATTCACGGTGCTGTCGCAATCCACTTGCCCCGCTTTGCCTTTGTGATTATCATGGTGGCCTGATACATGTCAGGCGCAATTCCTGACGAAAGAGCAAAGAACGAGTTGGAATCGACGGCACCCTGTGCCGTGCCTTCCGGAGGAATAAAAGATGTCTCTTTTCAAAGTTCCGATACCGAAGAACGAGCCAATCAAAAGCTACGTGCCTGGTTCCGACGACCACAAGGCACTGCTGAAAGCGCTGGCCGCACTCAAATCGCAGAAAGCCGAGATTCCGCTGGTGATAAACGGCGAGGACGTCACCACCGGCACCAAAATCGACATAGCCTGCCCCCACAACCACAAGCAGGTCCTCGGCTTTTATTACCAGGGCGGCGAGGCCGAAGTGAAAAAGGCGGTGGAAGCAGCCGTCGAGACGCAAAAAACATGGGAAGTTATGCCCTGGGAACACCGGGCGGCTATCTTCCTGAAAGCGGCGGACCTGCTGGCCGGACCATACCGCCATACCATGAACGCCGCCACCATGCTGGCCCATTCGAAAAATGTCTTCCAGGCCGAGATTGACGCTGTCTGTGAGCTGGTCGATTTCTTCCGCTTCAACGCCTCCTACATGCAGCAGATATACGAAATCCAGCCGGGTAACGGCCCCATGATGTGGGATCGTCTCGACCATCGCCCGCTGGAAGGATTTGTTTTTGCCGTTACGCCGTTCAACTTCGTGTCGATCAACGGCAACCTGCCGACAGCGCCCGCTATGATGGGCAACGTCGTCATCTGGAAGCCGGCTTCAACGGCGGTGTATACTTCGCACCTCCTGATGAAGATATTCCGCGAGGCCGGTCTGCCGGGCGGGGTCATCAATATGATTTTCGCGCGGGGAGCGGCTATCGGTGACACCGTGCTCAAGAACAAACACCTGGCCGGCATTCACTTCACCGGTTCCACCGCCGTATTCCAGAACATGTGGAAGACGGTCGGCACCAACATCGCCAACTATCGCGCCTACCCGCGCATTGTTGGTGAAACCGGCGGCAAGGATTTCATCATAGCCCACCCGTCGGCCGATGTCGACGAACTGGTGACCGGCGCCATTCGCGGCGCTTACGAATTCCAGGGGCAGAAGTGTTCCGCCGCCAGCCGTTGCTATATTCCCGAGTCGCTCTGGCCGGCAGCCAAAGAAAAACTGGTCAGCCGGATCAGGGAACTGAAGATGGGCGATCCCGAAGACCACAGGAATTTCGTCAACGCCATCATCGATGAGGCGGCTTTCGACACCATCGCCGGATACATCGATTTCGCCAAAAACGCCAAGGACGCCGAGATCATCGTGGGCGGTAAGTGCGACAAATCGAAGGGCTACTTTATCGAGCCGACCGTCATCGTCGCCGCCGATCCGCATTTCAAGACGATGGAGGAGGAGATCTTCGGCCCGGTGCTGACTATCTACGTCTACAAGGACGGCGAGTACGCACAGGCGCTGCACCTGGTCGACACTACCTCGCCCTACTCGCTGACCGGGGCCGTCTTTGCCCGGGACCGCAAGGCCGTCGAACTGGCCGAGCGCAAACTGCGCCACGCCGCAGGCAATTTCTACATCAACGACAAACCTACCGGCGCCGTGGTCGGTCAACAGCCGTTTGGCGGCGGCCGGGCCTCCGGCACCAACGACAAGGCCGGCGGCATCCAGAACATGCTGCGCTGGACCTCGCCACGGTCCATCAAAGAAAATTTTGTCCCGCCCAAAGACTATCACTATCCGTTTATGGGTTAGGCAAAGCTACGAGACTAAACTGGAAGTACTGAGGCTGCCGAACTGCTGTTCGGCGGCCTTTCTTTCGGAATCCTCTTTCAATCCGGAATAAAACGGACTCGTCCGGGGCACAAAAAGATTTGCCTATACGTATATTCTTATATATTGATATGTGGCCGTAGCGGGCCGTGCTAAATTGTGAGAAGTAGTATGGACGAAAAAGGATACAGCAAGTATTTTAAAGCTTTTGGGGACCCGTCAAGGCTGCGGATTCTGGGGCTGCTGGCAGCTAAGGAGATGACGGTCAACGAGATAGTGCATAAGATGAAACTGTCCCAGCCGACTATCAGCCGCCACCTGGCGGTGCTGCGGGAGGCCGAAATCGTCGTCGACCGCCGCGAGGGCCAGCAAGTGTTCTACAGCCTCAATAAGGTGACCGTGGAAAACTGCTGCGATGGTTTCTGCTGTAGTCTCAAAATCCGGGTGCCGGCCGGGCCGGTGAAGAAAAAAAGAAAAAAGTGATATTTTTTTTGAAACATATATAGACATATCTGCATATACAGATATGTATATTAGCACTAACCAAAGGAGGCCGAACTGTGGAAAACGAAATCGGGCAGATTAAGGTGACGGAAACCGAGGACGGGTTCCGCGTCGATATCATCGGGAAAAGCCTTAAAGAGGCGCTGCCCCGGTGTTGCATGGTGATGTGCGGAGAAGGCAAGGCCGTTCAGATGACCTGCTGTCCGCCATGCGGAAAGGAGAAGACGGGAAAATAGCGCGGCGAAGTGCCCGTGCCAAAGAGTGCGGGCCGGAGCCGAACTTCAAGAAAGGAGATACCCATGTCACGTTTCATAGTACCGAGAGTGGCCCACTGCAGCACCGGCTGTACAGGCCGGTCCCGGGCACGACCTTAAACTGCTCGAACGGTTTGTCTCTTTGTGCCTTCACAAACCAGTCATAGAATCCCGGGGCCCGGTATCCCGGGATTCTTTGACACTCACTCGACCGGTCGCCTCTTTAATCTGTCTTTACAGATTCGATAATTGGGTTATATTGCTTGGAGAAGCTGTTACCCTTTCTCCAACGTTGTGGTGTCCTGCCCATGAAGTATCTCGCGTTAACGTTTTTCTGCCTCGCCGCCCTTGGCCTTAGTGCCATCGCCAGCGATCTTTACCAGGTCAGCGTGAACAGCCGGGCCGAAGCTGAGTTTCTTAATGCCCTCGAGGTCACGCCGGTACTTCGGGTATCCGGCGGTTACCTGGTCATCGCCAATAGCGAGGCCGCCCGGGCTATCGAGGCCTCGCAAATAGCATATGAAATGCTTGCAATCGACGTGAAGCTTTCGGAACTAGCCCTGGACCAGCGCCTTGACCGAAAGAACGCGGATTTGTACCCGGTCGTCTACGAAGCGGGCAGTTTCCGCCTGTTCCGCACGGACCCTTCGCTGCCTGCCGAAGAAAAGGGGCGAATTGAACTGCTGTCGGTGGACAACAGCTACCTCAGAATCGAATACCAGGCCCCCCTCAAGCTGAACCCGGCGGCTATGGCTGACCCGGCCGAGTTGGGGCCGCTGGTGGATATGATGAGCCAGGACAGCGTCGAGGCTGTCATGCTCCGGCTGGAGGCCTTCAACGGCCGCCTCACCGGCACGGACTCGTGCAATGCCGCCGAAGAGTGGATCAAGGGCAAGTTCGAATCCTACGGCTACGACTCGGTCTATTTCGACAGCTTTCCCTGCCAGTTGTTTCCGCCCATCGAGGGTTTCTATGGCCGTAATGTCGTGGCCGTCAAGGTGGGGACGCGCTTTCCCAATCGGCACGTCATTATCGGCGGTCATCACGATACTGTCTGGGACTGTCCCGGGGCTGACGACAACGGCTCGGGCACCACCGGCGTGCTGGAAATCGCCCGGGTGCTGGCCGGAGTCGCAACCGAGATGACCGTCATCTTCATCACCTTCGACGTCGAGGAACAGGGCATATACGGGGCTAAGCACTATGTCGAGGAGGCCGTTGCCCGGGGAGACAGCATCATGGTGATGTATAACATGGATATGATCGGGCACTACGAGAACGATACCGAGGCCTGGGTGGAACCCGACCCACAGGTGGCGTACGGGGAACTCTGGATTCATTATGCCGACAGCCTGTGCGGTATCACGGCCACGCCGGACCTTCAGAGCGCCGGCGACTACTACTATTTCCGGCAAGCGGGCTATAATGTCTGCGCCATGCAGGAGAAGATCTTCTCGACCCACTACCATTCCCCCAGCGACAGCACCACCTATATCAATATGGATTACCTGACCCGCATGATCACCACCACCATGGCCAGCAT
>CBFCYQ010000196.1:0-5851 GCA_965602205.1 uncultured bacterium
TCGGCACGTGACTTAACACATTGGTGGACGTCTCACCCGGTATGCTCATGGTCGTGATGGTCGGGTTGAGCGATTCCTCGGTGGGATGCAGAAAATCCATAATACGCTCGAAAACCGTATCGGGATGCGCATAACCCGAATAGACGAACAAGTCGGAGATGGCTTCAAAGCCGAAACCGAACAGTACCAGGCGGTAAGTCCCTTCGTAGGTAAGCGCGGTGACGCCGCCGACAGTCTTCAGCTCGAAATTGGCCACCGATCCGTTGATTGCCGTCATGGTCTGCGGTTCGGACTGGTTGGTCTGGGAACCGTACCGTATCTGGATGCCATCACCCAGCGGCGAGCCGGTCAGACCGGTCATAAACGGATACAGAAGTGTGCTCTCGTAGGAGGCCCGCAAATAATCATTGAGAAACGTCTGGTCGTCAATGTCAATTTCACCGATGATCGATTGTCCGGTCAGAAACAGATTGCCGCCGTTATCCATAAAGGACTTCATGGCGGCGATGTCTGCCGCGGAAATAATATCGGCCCGGGCGTCACCGATGGTCCACATCACCAACTGATGGTCATTCAGCACCGAAGCCGATGGTGAACCGGAATCGGCCTTGGACCATATGTGAAAAGGACTGCGCCTGTCAAAAAGCCGACTGGTCAGGGCCTGTTCGTAATCATCGCCGTTGTCATCGTCAACGACCAGAATCTCCGGGGCGCCGACATTCAACTCGAAACCGAAGACCTTTCCGCCATAGGGATTGTCCGAAGAGATCTCCAGGAAGAACGAGTCGATGCACGGTTCAAAGCTGGAGGGAACATCGAAAATGATGGGAATCGACGAATTGTCTCCGGTGCCGCCCTCTCCCGTCACGGCGCCTATGTTTGCAGTCTCGGTGGTAAACTGGATATCGTTGTTGTCCGATGTCATGGCGCCGGTCACGTTGGTGGCGCCAAGCCACAGGTTTTGAAGACTAAAGGTAAACGTAATCGTCTCCCCCACCTCCACCACTCCGTTGTCGTTGCCATAGTCTGCATCGGAGAACGTGCCGTTAAGAAGATCAAACCGGGGACGGGAATAATTTATTTCGAAGCCGGCTGTCATGACCGAGTCCGAGGCGGAAATGCCCCAGACGGCGGTCTTGGTCTGGCTGCTGTAATAATCCCTGGTGTCGGGCACGGACAAATCATCAAAGTCGGTTTTGGTGGTCGCCGACCACACATCACCGGCATCGCCGTCGTTCAGGTTATTCTCCATATGCCACATGCCGTCAGCCTGCTCCACTGCAACCAGCAGATGGGTCTCATCGTTGTTGTTCGAACGCATCTCGTCAACATGGAGAATAAGCAGACCCGCGCCGGGCAAGTAATAGTCATGGCCGATGCGCTGGCGATTCTCGATGATGAAGTATTCGGGTCCCATAGCACCGTCGGCCCACAGGCGATAGGCGACCGGGCTATAGATGCTCGCCGGGACTTCAACATCGGCGACGTTGGAGGTAATATTGGTCAGGGTTAGAAAACCCACTTCCTTCTTGCACCAGGCATCCATGAAGGCCGGGTAACGGCCGGCATTGTTCCAGCTACCGCCGCTCATCAGCGACCACCGACCGATACCTTCCGACGAATAATCCGTGTCGTAAAGGTCCGGCAGACCTAAAAAGTGGCCATACTCATGGGCAAAGACTCCCATCGTTACCAGACCGCCGCCGACTCCCGCTTCTTCGGGTTCCATGGTGTATGGCGAGATATTGGTGCCATCGAGATTGATCGTCGAGATGAGAGACCACTTGTGTGAGTGAATCATATCGTCGCTGCCGGTTGCCTCGCGACCCGGCCCCGCGTGCACAATGAACACGCCGTCAAGCCAGCCGTCGCCGTCGTTATCGTAATCAGAATAATCAACATCGGGGTCGGCGGCCAGCAGGGCATCAAGAGCCAGTCGCTGGGCGTTCTGGGGGTAACTGCCAAAACCGACATCGCCGTCCACGTAGTAGGCATAGGTCTGCGGCATACGGTACCAGCCGGCCACGTCACCCTCCATTATGAATCCCCCGTAGGAATTCTCGACATAGAATTCCGCGGCAGAGTAATGGCCATCGCCTTCGATGTTCGAAAAGATGAGATTCTGGAAATCGATTGCCTGGGCAAAGACGGAACCTCCCGAGGCCGGGTTGTCGGAGAAATCGACCATTATCAGCAGGGCGCGGAAAGTGTCCACGGCGGCGGCATCGATCTGAAGAGCATGACTTCGCAAACCCTTAGGGTCAATATCTCTAGGCTCGGGGGCGTTGACGCCCTTCGCCCTGGCGGCAGCCTCTTTCTCGACCCACTCCTGGAGACGACCTGTCTGTTTGAGCGTCTGCAATAACTCCGGTGAAGGCGGCATTGCAGATAGCGGCAGACACCAGATAAAGAGCGAGACGACGATAGCGGCGACTATGCTATGGCGAACAGAGCACGAAAAGGCTACGTGACGGGTTTGCAAGATACTTCCTCCTATGGGTTGCTGTATTGCGGAGAGTACTACTCTAATAATAGTCAATACGACCGATTTGTCAATCCGCAATTTCATGACGCACCGTTTAGAACAGTGTAGACCACAAAGAGTTCCACCTACCGTGGCATTCTACGCCGGAGCGGACCGGTGGACCCGATGCTATATTCATCGGAAGAATCTGCGATATGCTGAAACCGTCGCAGGTTATGCTGTGAAGGGCGCGCCCTTGCAGGACACTCCGGTAGTGCCGTCAGTCCTGATCTTTGGCGGCCGCTGTCAGACCCGTGAGCCGTTCGGCCAGAAAAACCGCCCCGAGAATCAGAACGCCGCCGACAGCAGTAAACAGCCCAAACGATTCATCCAGGTAAGGTACCGCCAGGGCGGTCGTTGACACCGGCATTATGTACAAAAAAAGACCGGCCCGGGTAGCCCCCAGTTTCGATACCCCTTCCTGCCAGAACCAGTGCGCCACAGCCAGCCCCAGGATGCCGAGAAATAACAGCGCGACTATAGCCTCGGCGGGCAAATGCAGGAACTTGCTCCAGTCAGAGGTGAATAACATGTATCCAAGCACGACCACCGACGACGGCAGCAAGACACCTACCGTGACTGTCAGCGGATGGCACTGGCGTGACACATTTCGGGTCGCCACCGTATAAATTGCCCAGGTGTGGGCAGTCGCCAGAATCAACCAGTCACCGATACTGCTCAGCCAGCCGAGGTTCGAAAAATCACCTTTCGAGATGAGACAAAATATCCCGACGGTCGCTACCCCAATACCGACTACCTGGTAACGGCCGATTCTTTCCCGGAGAACCATGAACGACAGCAGGGCAATAACCAGCGGTGTCACCGAAATGATCCAGCCGGTGTTGGTAGCCGAAGTATATTTCAGTCCGGTAATCTGAATCAGAAAGTGGGCCGTGATGATGGCCGAACCGATGAGAATGGATCGGCGGCCCCGAGGGTTGAAGTTAAAACGCAATTTTTTGACGCCGAGTACGGCCAGAAGCACGGGCAGCCCCAAAAGAAAGCGCAATCCCAAAAGCTCCACCGGCGTCATATACGGCAGGACAATCTTAGTGGCGACAAAGGTCCATCCCCAGAACAAGACAGCCAGCAGAAGAAGAACCCGAGGAAGAATCATACATCGTGCTCCCGCAGCTTCATCCGGCCGAACCTCTCGGAAATATAGACCCCTATACTAATGAAAATGGCTCCCACCACCAGCCACATCGTTATCTTCTCTCCGAGCAGTATCCAGGCGCCGACCATGGTAAACAGGGGTTCGATATAAAGGTAAACACCCACTTCCGCGGCAGTCTGCCGCGCCAATCCTTCCGACCATAGCCAGAACGCCACGGCCAGACAAAAAATCCCGAGAAAGAGAAGGCTGATAACGGTGTTGACCTGCAGCGCCGTGAATCTCTGCACACCGCTGGCGATTGCCGTATAGGGGACGAAAACCAGACCGGCAATGGCGGTCATCCAGAAAGTCGCCACCAACGGGTTAATACGGGCGGTGAGTTCACGCGTCGCCACGGTGTACACGGCCCAGGTTACGCAAGAGCCAATGACTATGATGTCCCCCCGCGAGTGAATCCAGCTCAGGTTGGCCGGATTGCCGTTATAGGTAAGGGCGAACACGCCGACGCAGGCCAGAAACAGACCCAGCCACTGCGAGCGCTTAAAGGCTTCTTTCAGATAGGCCCACGATAGCAGGGCAATGAAGATCGGCGCCGTAGTTAAAATCCAGGCGGTGTTGGACGCCGAGGTCTCTTTCATACCGGTCGCCATTACCCAGAAATGCATGAAGACCACAAAGGCCGCAAATATCAGCTTGCCTTTCATCGGCACCGGCCAGAGACGAAGGCCTTTCAGCTTGATGATGATGTAAAGAGTCGGCGCCGCCAGCAGGAAGCGCACCGATATCATCTCCACCGGCTCGAGTTCGCGGAGCACGACTTTGATAGCGATGTATGAAATCCCCCAGAAAAGAACCGAGATCAAGAGAAACAGCGAGTTTCTGGTCATAGCGGCAAGGATACATCAGGCCCGACGGGTAAGCAAGAGGTAAAAAGCCGCTATGAAACCCGATGGCTGATAAGAGCGGACATTCGACGTCCGTCCGCTGATTCACAATTAAGTTGGCTTTGCGTCGGCAGGCTGCTTATATTGAGCCCAAATAGAGACAGAATACAGGGAGAAAAAATATGGATTCTCGAGATGTACTAAGGCGACACCTGGCCACGCTGGCCTACCGGACCCAGCACGCGCTTACCGGTGCACCGGACGGGTTCGCCGATTTTGACGTCGGGAACGGTGTGCGTACTCCCCATCAGATCATGAGCCACATGCTGGCGATGGTTGAGGCTACCAGTGAGCGCTACCTGAGCAAGAAAGTCGAGCGCTCGGGAGAAGTGGCGTGGGAGGACACGATCAGTCGGTATCACGGCGCCCTGGCGGATCTGGACAAAGCGCTGGCTGCGGTCGAGGCGCCCGACGGCGACACCGTGCTGCGGCTGTTTCAGGGACCGTGGCTGGACGCTATGACGCACGTGGGGCAGCTTATGATGCTGCGCCGTCTGGCCGGCGCGCCGGTCACCGGAGCCAACTACTACCGCGCCGACATCAAAGACGGGCAGTTGGGGCCCCAGCAGCCCCTGCCGGATGCGACCGTGTGATTTTTGCCGGATACGGCTTAGGCGACGCCAGTAGAACCAGAAACCAGCGCATACAATTACCCCCTTCCTGAAATGAGTGACGGGTAGTTATTGGCCGGTAGTCAGGGTGGCAATCTCGAAAAAGTGTCCCGTTCGTGTAGAAAGAAACGACGGCTTCGCCGTCTGTCAAGATGTAACGACGGCCGTCATCGAAGACCTTAAAAAGGCAAAGAAAAACCCTCTGCTGTTTGAGCAGAGGGTTTCAAAATAGTGTGCACCCACCTCCGAGCCGCTCTCGGAGCGCCTTTCGGCCAGCCAGCTCAGACCGGGCTTGCCTGCAACACACACAAGTAACTACTTACCGCTGCTACCTCCCGGTCCTGACGGGGTTTATAGGCTTATGTTGTACAGGACCCGACCCTCAACACCGCTTAACCGTCGGACAAACCGATTGCTAAACCCTCGGGTGGGAATTCGACCCCGGTAGAGCGGGTTCCGGGTTACAGGGCACCGCTAACTCCCCATCTAGCACAAACATAGTTTGTCTTTCGGATCGCGCCCGCATCATCTTTTAAGCGGGTCCGAACATGTCTTTCAAAGAACAGACCGCCTCCGCCCGGGAAGCGGTCGAAATCTATGTGGAGCAGATGGGGATCGAACCCACGACCTCCACGTTGCGAACGTGGCGCTCTCC
>CBFCYQ010000197.1:0-5843 GCA_965602205.1 uncultured bacterium
CGTACCCCGGGGCGCCGACAGGCTGTCGTTTTCCGGGCTTGCGTAGAGGCCGGCCAGGGTGGTCAGACCATCAGCCTCGACCCGAAAGGTATCCGGCTCGAGCCCGGCCTCGATGTAGACAGTGGCGTCGTTTACCAGGACGGAATCATCGTCGTAGTCGTCGAGGTTTTGCCGCCCCATGAGGGTTTTGGATTTTCCCAGGGGATATATAACATAGAAATACAGAAGAGAGCCGACGACTATCAGGAAGACGACGATGTTTATTATTTCCCGGGTCTGTCTGGATATTCTGGCCATTTAATCACGTTCAATCCGGTCGTTTGGAAAGACCAATTAGAGACATACAACGGCCCAAGTCAATAAAAAATCCGCGGTTGCAGCGCAGGATGGGGCAGGTTTAGCGTCGCCGGCCGGAATTCAGGAACCATCCTTTTTGCCGGGCAGGTTTACCCGGCGATACCTGATATCGCCGGTCAAATCGGCGACCATGCCAACTTCTCGTTCGTTCGTCATGTATTTGCGGGCTAGTGAGAGGTATTCCTCGGCCCGGTCGAGGTCGTCCAGTTCCATGAAGCTAATGGCCAGGTAATAGTTGGCCAGGAAGTTTTTGCGGTTGATCACGACGGCCATCATTAATAGCTCCTTGGCTCTCTTATAGTCCTCTTTCCCGAGCATGTAGGTGCCGTAATTGACGAGTGCGTTAAAGTCGCTGGCGTTGATACTGATAGCCTTGTCCATCTGGGCCTCGCCGCGTGCGGTGTCACCGTTGCGAATATAAATGAGGCCGATCATAACCAGGGCCGTGGGATTTTCGGGAAAGCGTTCTTCGATCGTATGCGCCATCCTCGTGATGTCGTCCACGGTGCCAAACGTGTTGAGGTAGTTCATCATCAGCACATGCGTGAGAAGGTTCAGGGTATCGGCCTGGTATGCCAGCGAGAGATACTGCCAGGCGTTTTGCGGGTCTTTCTGCTGAGTGTAGATCTCGCCGAGTTTCTGCAGGATATACACCGAATCCTCGTTCGTGTACGGTGGCTGGCTCCAGGACTTAAGGGCGAATTCCAGCCTGCGACCGGCAAGTTCGGGATGTCTCTCACTATGCGTGAAAAGGGTGCCGTATTCCCGGAACATGTTTTTGAACTTGGAAACTTCGATAATCTCCTGGCACCTGTCAGCAGCGGTGGTCGGCCGGCTGTTGACGGCAGCAAAGGCGCCGGTAGTCAGAAGAGCCATCAGGATTGCCGGCAGCACCAGCGGTGGCAGTGACCTTTCGCGCCGGTCAAAGTATATAATGAGGCTGGCCGGGACCAACATAAATGCCGGAAGTGCAAAAAGATCCCAATCTCGTGGTCCTCCGAGTTGCGGAGTGAAGAAAAACATGAACAGCACCGGCGGGATAATCATCCAGTAGCCCAGGGTCAGTCTGCTCGATGTGAGGGCGTGACGCAGGTTCCGGCCTGCGAAGACTATGCCGGCCAACAGCAGGAAAGGCGGGCTGGCGAGCAACAGCCAGTTGAGAAGGTTCAGATAATGATTGGCGGTCAGAATACCCTGCTGAAACTCCGGGCGCGGCAACAACGGCAAAAAGTCGTAGCTGATTCCGAACAGGTCCAAAAAGACGGCAGCGTAGATGAGGATCAGACCGGCCGCGATCACTGCCAGCGCATAAAGGGAGGGGCGGCTGCTCTTTTGCTTCGCATCATTTGTCGACGAAGACAGGACGGCGAACAACATGCCGCTGAGGATGATGAGGGCGACGACGTGAACCAGGCCGGCAATGATATACCAGATTACGAATCTCTTTTTAGTCTGCCGCCCGTCTAAAACCTGCAGTGCTGTCAATATTATGTAGGGCAGCAGCGCCGCGATAAGGGAGTAGCTCTCAATGTAGCCGAAGAACAGAACCGTAAGCCCGGATGAGAACATCAACAGGAAGGTTGTTATGGGCTGACGGGGATTTACGTAGGCGGCCAGCCGGAAGAGACCGACAATGAAAACCACCCCGCAAAGGGCGGCAAAGACCTGGTAGCTCTGGTTGACGGTCAGGTCAAGAGGGCCGAAAATCAAGCTGTAAAAGCGGGAGTGCAGGTAAAAATCCAGTATTTCGGTTGACAGGAAGGTCTGCCCGCCGCCAATCTGGTTGACGCGAAGGGTACCGTCGCCCAGAAGCGTCGTAGCTGACGGAAAAAGCAGGAACAAACCGAGCATGACGGCGGAGAAAGGCACGAGAAACTTCCACGCGCCGGGTTGGGCCGATTCGACAGGGTCGGCGGGGCTGTCGGCCGGCGCCAACAACCTGCGGAAGAGCATCGGGAAGGCGGAAATCAACACCAGGGCAACAGCGACCGGGGCGAAGAGGGGCGGCAGGAATTTGAAGAAGTTGAACCCCCACAAGTATTTAATCTCGGCGAGGTTGCCCGCGGCGAACAAAACGACCAGGGGAACCAGAGCGCAGAATATTTTTATGAGGTCACGTCTTGGCTGCATAGCTTACCCGTTGCACCAGCGGTTGCTTCATATTAGTTATCGACTGACGCAGTCGAATCGGTTTAATATATCCCGAACGCGGGGAAATCCTAAGCTTTTTACGGACCCTTGAGACGACTGAAAGCAACCTGCTTACGATAGCAGTTGATATGAAACGGTTTGCACAGACTGTGGTGACCACCGGCAGACGATACGGAGTTGTGCTCATCCCGAATGGCCGATTCTCTCGCTGCCTATTGTCCTATGTGGGGTCCGGTCGGCAACAGGCGACCGCGGACACGGCGCCGGTTGCTGCCTCTGGGCGGCATGATGATTGCTATCAAGGTGTTGGAAGTAATGGTGAGAAACAGCGGGACCGATCGGCGGAGTCATTGTGGCAGCGTCCGCGTGCAGGCGTTCAAGATGGCGAACGCCGGCGCCGAGGCGATCGGTTTATCCGCGCGAAATAAAGAGGTAAATTAGCTTTTTCCTATTGACAACAGAGAACCTTAGCCTTATATTTAAGCTCGGATGATAGGTGAAGCCTTAACTAGTAAACTACTAATTGGTTCGTCTGAATTTACGGGTCATATCGCTCCGAGCTAATTTGTCATGTACTTCAGTCTTTGGCAGGCTGTGGGGGCCCGCCGAGGCATTACAAACAGGTTGCTTTTATAGACTCAATCGCTCAATTGCTCTGAGAATTTGTTGATTGGCAACTTCCCCTGAGTGCGAGATTGGGGATACCGATTCATAGGACGTTAGGTAGTCTATATCAGGGAACTTGATTTGAAGCTTGGCTAAGGGTTACAGTTAGCAATTACCCACGTGTCTTTTTAAGGAGGAAGGTATGGCCTTCAATGGAAGACCTCGGAGATTCTCCGTATCTGCCAGCCTGCTCGTCGCGGCTGTTGCGGTAATCCTTGCGACATCATTCGCCCAAGCACAAACCCCCCGTGTAATTATCCGGGTAGCCGATACCACGGCCAATCCCGGCCAGCAGAATGCCGTCATAGCGGTTTACATGGATAACTTTTTCCCGGACGTCGTTACCGGGTTCGACATTACCCTGCGACTGGGTACCCCCGACATCATGGAATTCAAGGTTGATACCGTCCAGGAGATTTTCAACCGGTATTTCCAGTGCCTGGAGTGGGACGACGATTCCTGCCTCAACTGGATCGAGGTGGACAGCACCCAGGCTTATGATTCTTCTTCCAGTGCGTTAATCGATGTGGTCAAAGGAAATATCGATACGGCTGGAACACTATGCTCCGGGTGGGAGTATATGCGCGTACAGTCGGAGACGGGTGACGGACAGGATATGCGGATCACCGGCGCGGCTGACTGGTTCGGCGCGCCGTATACGCCAGGCGTAGATCCCCAGCAGGGCGGCGTCCTGTTCAAGGTTCTGGGGGACGTTTTCGACATTGCGGATACCGTTGAGGACCGTACCGTGGTCATCAGCATCGAGCACGGCTTTTTCGATGACCTGATCATATCCGGTGAGGACGGCTCCGCGATAGGCATGTACACCCAGGAGGTGATCGACAGCAACTGCTATCTCTGCACGCAGTGGGCTGGAGATTCGTGCCTGAACTGGGAACGCAAATCGGTGCCGCCGTGGGACTGGTGTGATGTTGACACGATTGACCAGGCCTACCTGGACCTTGACGAGGTTATTCCCATCAACGGTGCTCTGACGGTGCTCAATCCCTCGGGATGCTGTATCGGTAACAGAGGCAACGCCAACAACGACGTGGATGACAAGACTAATATATCAGACGTTACGTTTTTAACTACTTACCTGTTTGGTATACCGAACGGACCGCCTCCGGAATGTCCGGAGGAGGGGAATGCCAATGGGGACTTCGAAGAGAAGACAAATATATCCGATGTTACCTACCTGATTAGTTACCTTTTCGGCATTCCATCCGGACCACCACCACCGGCCTGCCCTTAGAGGCCGAGAGAAAGTATGGATGTAACAAGTGTTTTTGGGAAACCGAAACACATTAGAACGGACACTGAACGCACGCCTAACAGATGTTAAACATGGGTGAAACAGGTTGAAGCCGTCAGGAGCGGGCGGGCCGCAATCCCTCTGTGTGAAGGATCGCCCAACCTGCCTGAGACACGACGGGAGACAACCGCACCCGGGCGTTGTAAAGATAAAATGAGGACAAATAATCGCCACTTTACTTGTAAGGTGGCACGAACTGTTAACCCTTTAGCAATGAGAGGAAAGGAGGATTCCTAAAAGAGGTATTTATGGCACGCGCTCAGTTGAAAGAACAGTTTAATTATTCTTCCTATCCCGGTTCTGGTTTTTCTTGGGTTTGTTGGCTCTCACTTGAGGAGAATAATGAGCGGGAGTTGAGGGGGAAAATGAATAAGAATAATATAGGCTGTTATGCAATGCAGTTGATAACGATGTAAATAGGAGACGAAAATGAGACGCACTTCATTTATCGTTGCATTTGCAGCAATCGTTCTTTCATTTGGGCTTGCTTATGGCGGTCTTGGTTCAATGAGCCTCGATCACGTTGACAACAACTTCAGTTATGCCGGTCCGGTTATGGTTGGTGATACCATCAAAGCCGGGTCCCAGATCTCTTTCTGGATTCGCTGGACGAACGACTGTGGTGCCAATATCCGCGGTGCTTCCAACGGTTTCCGGGTCTACTCGACTGATGCCCAGTGGTATGAAACGCAGAGCGGCCCCGGCGGTTTTACGTGGATTCCGTATCTTGATTTCGGAACCTCTCCGCCGACCCTCTATGTCGTCTATCCCGGCTGGGAGTATTTGTTCGACAACAGCCTGGACCAGAACCCCTATGGTGTTACCGGTAGTGGTGCTGATACTATCGGTTTCGCCGGCAGCCAGAAGTATGGCGGCGGTGTTCCGGATGGATTTTCCGAGGTCGTCTACAAGATTTCGTTCTTTGTAGAAGTGGCCGACTCCAATTCGAAGATATGTCTTGATTCATCCTTCTACCCGCCGACGAACGAATGGCTGTGGTCGTCAGATACCACCGACCCGGTTAGCCCGGGTACCGGTGACATCTTCCCGGCCTGGGGCGGTCCGTACTGCTTCACCATTTACAAGGTCCCAAACCTCCCTCCGGAGATCACTAATTGCAGTCCGCTGCCCAGCTTCGATCACTGTTTGCTGGCCACCTATGACTTCGATGCCGTCGATGACGAAGGCGATCCCTTCACATTCCACATTGCCTCGGGCCCTGGAATCATCGACGAGAACACAGGTGAGTGGTCATATCAGCCGACTCTCGGCGATGTGAGCGCCAGCCTGAGCATTGGTGTCTATGCTGACGATGGTCAGGCCGGTGGTACCTGCACGCAGGCCCTGAGCTTCA
>CBFCYQ010000198.1:0-5837 GCA_965602205.1 uncultured bacterium
GTTCGCACCATCTGTTGCCGGAACCCGGACCAGCGGAAGCCCTCGCCGTCAGAGCCGACCGGCATGAAGAACGATAGCAGCACAACGGCCAGTGGCGCGACGGCGGCCGTCTCCTTGCAGGTCATGGCCAGCACCAGGGCCGCTATTGACCCCACAAGCGCGACGGGTCTTCGTCGTTTCAACCAGTGAACATGTGCCAGCAACGCCAGCATGATAAACAACACACAGAGCGGGTCGGTGATAGTGGCAATCCACCCGATGACCATACTGAGGTCTTCGCACGCGACAAAAAACAGCCCCGCCAGAAATGCCAGACCGCCTTGGCCCGACAATTTCCGGACCAAAGCGTAAAGTAATGCCGCCACCGCTCCGTGAAGCAGAATCGAGAGCAGGTGCAGGGGAAAGGCGTTCCTGCCAAAGATGTAGAGTGAGGCTTCGATAACCAGACTCGGCAGAGGCCGCCAGAAAATTCCGCTTTTCCCTGCCGACGGGAATTCCTTCCACCAGATGTTGTCCATGAACGGATAGTCATTCACTGACCAGACCCCGCGCCACCACGAGTATTGCGTTGAGTCATCGGCCATCAGGTTGAGAAAAATAAGATCGTCCGCGAAAAAATCGCCGGTAAGGTAGGGCCAGTTAAACAATATGGCCAACAGAAACAGCAGAATTACCGCCGTGCTACCGCGATGCCGCCAGGGGCGGTCTTTTTCGATGGATGCCACAGGACCTCCTTAAGAGGTGTAGAGAATACTAGAATAAAAGCAAACCAAATTCCAATAAAAATAGATTTTCGAGGCGGTTTCCCCGTCGGTCACTGACTCTGCTCGACTGCCTCCGCCTGACGGCAGATCACCCTCTCGGGATAAGCGACCAGGAACTGGATCGCCTGATCGGGGATATCGCTCAAGAAACCGGCTTCCTTGTATATTGCCATCACCGAGGTCACCAGGTCCCTGTTCATTTCCGGCCGGTATTGAGCGAACGCGGAAGAGACATCACCCTGCAAATCCGCGGTCATATCCAGAACCTTCGGGGGAGCGGCACAGGCGAAGTCGAAGGCGCCAAAGTCGATGACCCTGACATGGCGGTTCTCGAATGTCTTGAACAGTAACCGCATGTTAGCCACATCGTAGACGATGCTCCAGGCAGTGCAGTGCGGGCCGCGCTCTGGGGCGCGGACCGTATGCAGTATATCAAAGGCAACATCCACTGCCGTTGCGGTCTTGTCCGATTCGAAGTTCTTTGTTTTTCCGGCAATCGTCGCGAAACGATCTTTAGAAGCGTACGATGTATGCGCGATTTGTTCTGCCGTACCAAGAGTATCCAGAGCCATATGAAACTCCAGGCTTGCATCATAAGAGCTGTTGGTCAGGGCCGCGACCGGGAGGGCTTCGCCGGTGTGACAAACAAATTCACCGTCTATGAACTCGACCGCCGCCGCCTTCCCCGAAGCGTCGCTGACCAGGTAGTGCAGTCGCGACATCGCCTGGGTACTGGAGATTCTCATGTTACTGTTGCTCTGAATGACTTCGTCGACGGTGGCCGCGTTGTCGAGCTGGTATTGAATCCACTGCAACTCGGTAATACCCGGCCGTTCGTCGGCAGGAGGAAAAGCCGTCTCGTCAAGCCACATCATCTGGACTACAAGACCTTTCTCGTTCATGCCCCCGAACGGGAATTCCTTGCCCACCTGGTTGAACGTAATACTGCCATACTCGGAAACCCAACTGACCGGTGTCTCCGGGGGAGCCAGCATAGCCGTTTTGGCCGCCTGCCTTTTATTCACCACCACCAGCCCCTTGCTCGTGTAAAAATCCAGGTTCCCTCCGAAAACCAGGTCTTCTTGGTCCCGCAAGACGAAAGTCGAACACGGGTAAGCCTGGTGTAGTCCCAGACCGAGGACAATAGCCAACACGATTGGCCCTAAAAGTCTGTTACTTGCTCTTTTCATGTTATGAATTCCTTTCTCGTTTCCGATGCTCAGGCTTTATTACGGCAAAATAAGTCGTTTGATCGCCGGTCAAAAGAGAAACGGGATGACACGCAAGGGACACGACTGTCTGAGAAAGCTGAGCACAGGCCGAATATGCTCAACTACTCGCATCGGCGCAATACTTGAGGGAGAATAATCGACCGGATTGTCCGTTCGCGGACACTTGCCGTATCGAGAGCGGACAGTCGCACACCTGGTGAAGAGCCTAAGCCCTTGTAAATGAATAGATAAGGTATGCGGCATGTAGTTTGCTCAAAGTAATGTCGACCAGTGTGGTTAAAGAGGAGACATTATGATAAAGAGTGATGTGAAATTCGCCTTGAGAGCTCTGCTGCGGCAGCCCGCCTACTCCCTTATTAATGTTCTGGGCCTGGCATTGGGGTTGACTGTTTGCCTGTTAGTGGCCGCCTATATACAGCACGAACTCTCCTTCGAGGATTGTCATTCGAAAAGGGACAGAATTTACCGCGTCTCCGTAAACTACACTAGCCCCGGGGAGGCCATGTCCTACGGTGAGTTCGCGGGTGCCGCGCCTCCTCTCGGGCCGGCTCTGATGCAAACTTGCCCGGCCGTGGAGGCTATCGCCAGGTTCCATCGCCCGATCGGCGAATTGAAGATTGAAGCCGGTAAAACGCGAATCAAGAACCAGACCGTCTTGCTGGTGGAACCCGGTTTTCTGAAAGTCTTCGATATTAATGTAATCCGGGGAGATGCCGCCGACCTCGCCGCGCCAAACACTGTTTATATCACCGAGGACCTGGCTGTCAGTGCGTTCGGTACCTCGGATCCGGTCGGACAAATGATAACGATCGACGAATACGGAGAATTCCGGGTCGCGGGAATTCTGGAGAATTTCCCCACCAACACCAAGATCAAATGCGACGCTTTACTGTCATACAGCACATTGGAGACGATCGGGAGAGCCTATAACGTCTGGTCCCAAATCTGGATTGATTATCTGTATATCCTGCTCGCTCCGGGCGCGAGCGCGGGGGAAGTCGAGGCCGCTCTTCCGAAGGTACTCGCGGCGCACCTTGACGAAGAAGGCATCGCCACGTATACATATGTACTGCAGCCGTTAAAAGACATATATCTTCATTCCAATCGTTCCAATGAGCTCGCGCCTTTCGGTGATGTTACCTCCCTGCTGCTGTTTGCAACCATCGCCTTGATAACTCTGATTATTGCAGCTATCAACTTCGTGAATCTGTCGACAGCCCGCACCGCTCACCGGGCCAAGGGCCTCGGGGTCCGTAAGGTGATGGGGGCGACGCGGGCCCTTCTCATTCGATACCTGCTCACGGAATCACTAATGGTTACCGCCATAGCATTTCTGTTGGCGCTTTGCGCTTTCGAACTGCTTCACCCTGTGATCGACCTCTTCGTCGTGCGTGATGTTGACGTGGCCGGCATGGGCCGACCCGTGAATATCGCCGCAGTGTTGCTTCTGGCTTTGTTGACGGGGCTGGCGGCCGGCATCTATCCCGCCATCTATCTTACACGCTGCGAACCGATACACTTTCTCAATGCTGCCCGAGGCTTTGCATCCCGAAGATCAATCACTCGTCGGGCTCTGGTCGTCTTCCAGTTCGGCGTAGCCATTGTCCTGGTGGCCGTGACATCCGTTGTATATCGGCAGATGCAGTACTCGTATAGCTGGGACAAGGGCTTCGATACCAAAAACGTGCTCGTGTTAGACCTTGTAAACGTCGAGCGCGAGGGTCTGATGACACCGCTGAAACAGAACCTGCTGAACCAGGACGGTGTCCTGGGCGTCGGCGCCACGAACATGCTTCCCGGCCTACCGTGGGCTGCAATATCCACATTTACCGTACCGGATCGGCCCGAACAGGAGGGAATCGATGTACGCCAGTTTTTCGTCGATCCCGACCTGCTTTCAGTGCTGGGTATCCGCATAGCAAAGGGGAGAGGTCTGGGTATTGAAGATACCGGACCGAGCAATCACAATATTATAGTCGACGAGCAGACGGCAGCCGGCCTGGAACTTACCGAGCCGCTTGGGGCCAACGTTTTCGCCAATGAGACCGAGTACACCATAGTCGGTGTTTTCAATAACATCCGTGCCGTGCCCACGCACCGGTACGAGTGGCCGCTGATGCTGCAGGTGCTCGAGGACCAGTATCTCCGGTACGTCGTCGTGAAGCTGGCGGCAGACCCTCCCGCCGACCTGCTCGACCGCATCGGCGGAGTATGGCGGCAGGTTGTGCCGGAAGAACCCTTCGAGTACCGCTTTTTGGATGACATGATCAAAGAACTCTACGGCGATTTTGAGCGGTTCGGTACGCTGGTGGGACTGTTTTCGGCGATCGCGGTCGTTATCGCCGGCCTGGGGATAGTCGGTCTGACGGCCTACGCCGCCGAGCGACGCCGCCGAGAAGTCGGCATTCGCAAGGTGGTGGGTGCTTCATCGGCAGCCATTGTCCGCTTGCTAAGCGGCGAGTTTCTCCTGCTGGTTATCATCGCCAACATCCTGGCCTGGCCGTTGGCCTGGTATCTTGGCGACATATGGCTTCAGGAATTCAACAACCGTATCGATGTCGGCATTGCGCCGCTCGCTCTGGCCGGTTTCCTCTCGGTCCTGGTGGCGCTCCTATGCGCCGGCATCCAGGCCCTGCGAGCCGCCAATACCGACCCGGTCGACGTCATCAGGTATGAATGACGCCCGCTCCCGGACCCACAAGAGCGGGTATCCTCACCGAAATCAAGCCGAATCGATATCCTGCCGTTGCGACGCACCTGTGAATCGTCCCGACCGGATTGATCGCAGGCGGTTATAAGTCGCGACGGCCAGATAAGCGACCACGATCGACCAGGCCATCTCGGCCGGATAATGCAGCCGCGAGCCCTGCCAGATACTTGCCCCCACCGGAGCCGTGAAGCTAATATAAGTGGCCGCCAGTAGCCAGGCGGCGAACCGCTGCCCCCGGAGGGCCATCACGACTATTCCCACCGCCGTCAGCACGATCAGCAGATACCCCAGGCCGTGCCATACAATATAGTTCAGGGCATCCATGAAGCCTTTCATCGCAGGAACCTGCTTGCCCACGGCGTAGTTGTAGTGGACGGAATTTCTCAGCATGTTATGCAAATATATTCCCAGCATCTCGGTCGGCCTGATCTTGAACTCGGCGACGACGCGCGCCCAGGCTTTGTCGAAAGCCGCCGGATACTGATCATCCGACAGGTCGCCGTCCTCTTTCTCCCAGGCATCGCGATACTCCTTCACGCGTTTGCCCTCACCCCAGTATTTCTGTGCTGTCTGCGCCAGAACACAATTGCGGATCGTCGGGATGCCGACAGTGCCAAAAATAAACCGATCGTGGATGACATAATTGCGCGCCGACCAGCCAACTACCATCAGCAGTGCCAGCGCGGCGGTGACACCGGCCCGCCGGATAAAATCGCCCCGTGACCGGTAGATGGTAGTCACGGGAACGACCAGAACCAAAAAGAAGAAAACCACCGGCCAGATTTGCGCCATGGGGCGAACATAAGCGCCGTACCCGGCCAGAAGACCGGCCAGCGCGTACCACCCGATGCGACCCGTCTTATACCCCTGCACGAAGCATACGAGGGCGGCCGCATACAGTGTGAAAAACGGCTGGTCGGTGAGTATGCTGCAGCTCAGGGCTACCGACGTCAGTGACACGGCGCTAAATCCTCCCGCCGCCAGCGCCACCACGCGTGAATTGAACAACTGCATCGCCAGCACGTACACGCAGACCGGCGCCAGCCCGCCCATGAGGATGCTGAACAGAATGGGCCAGATGAGGTGCGGACCGAAGATCATCTTGAATGCGGCCAGGATCAGGCCATAGCC
>CBFCYQ010000199.1:0-5762 GCA_965602205.1 uncultured bacterium
CGCCCGGAAGGGCGGCTTCTACGAAACTTGAACTATCGGCCTGAGAACGAAGTCTCTTACTCGGACGCGGGGGATTTCTGTACTGGTTTCGCGCTTGCGACCCGTTTGGTGACTTTGCCCGCCTTAAGGCAGGAAGTACAAACCGTGACGCGCTTGGGGGTGCCGTTCACAACGGCGCGGACAGTCTGCAGGTTGGGATTCCAGCGCCTTTTGGTGATGTTGTGGGCGTGAGAGACATTGTTGCCGAAGAGCGGCTTTTTGCCGCATATTTCACAGACTTTAGCCATAACTAAACTTATTCTCCATCAAAACATTAGCCACAAAACTTACACATTTATCGGCAAAAGGCAAGCACAATCTAAGGGCGAGGCCTTTTTTTCCGAGAAACTCCGTCCCGTCACCGGTATAAAACAGTATACTCGACGGAAAGTTTGCCCTGTTTTGGCGGGTTTTTAATGACTTTACAATGCCGGGGACATTGATTAACGTATTGACAAGAGACATCGTAAGTTACAGGGACTTAAATGCTTGATTTGAAGTTTATTAGGGAAAACCCGGAGGTCGTTAAAGCCGGAATCGCCAAAAAGAACGACCAGTCAGATATTGACAAGATTCTTGACCTGGACCTCAGGAGAAGAGAAATCATAAACAAGGTTGAAGCTCTCAAAGCCAGGCGCAACCAGGCTTCGGCCGAGATTGCGAAGAAGAAAAAAGCCAAAGAGCCGGCCGAGGCGGCTATTGCGGCCATGCGGCAGGTCGGTCAGGAGATAGCGGCGCTGGATGACGAACTCCGCGAGGTCGAGCAGGAGTTGAATGCCGCCCTGGTCTGGGTGCCCAATATTCCTCATGAATCGGTCCCGGTCGGTACCGATGAGTCGGCCAACGAAGTAGTCCGCGAGTGGGGTGAGATTTCGAAGAAGGATTTCAAGGTTTTGCCGCACTGGGAAATCGGTGAGAAGCTGGGTATTCTGGATCTTTCGGCGGCGGCCAAAATCTCCGGTTCGGGGTTTTACCTGCTCAAAGGCATGGGGGCGCGTCTTCAGCGAGCCCTCATCAATTACATGCTCGATATGCACGTCGGTGACGGCTTCACCGAAGTAGCCAGTCCTTTTATAGTTAATGAGAACACCATGTTCGGAACGGGTCAGTTGCCCAAGCTCGAAAGCGATATGTACCGCACAACGGACGAGGACAACTACCTTTATCTTATCCCGACGGCTGAAGTGCCCCTGACGAACATCTATAAGCAGGAGATCGTCGACTATAAGCAGCTCCCGATATACATGGTAGGCTATACACCTTGTTTTCGTCGCGAGGCCGGAGCGGCGGGCAAGGATACGCGGGGGATGATACGCGTACACCAGTTTGACAAGGTGGAGATGGTTAAAATCGTTGCCCCGGAAACTTCGTACGACGAGCTGGAAACGCTCCTGGTGCAGGCGGAGAAAGTCATCCAGGGTCTGCAGATTCCCTACCGCGTCTGTAACCTGGCCTCGGGCGATCTTTCATTTGCCGCCGCCAAGTGCTATGATATAGAAATCTGGGCGGCCGGCGTGGAGAAGTACCTCGAGATATCATCGGTGTCCAACTTTGAGGACTTTCAGGCGCGACGCATGAAATGCCGTTTCCGCGACGCCGACAAAAACGTCAGGCATCCGCACACCCTGAACGGTTCCGGGGTGGCCCTGGCGCGCCTGGTGCCGGCGATACTCGAGAATTTCCAGAATCCTGACCAGACTGTCACCATACCGGATGTCCTGCGGCCATATCTGGGCGGGGCAGAAAAGATAGGCTGATGTCCAAACCATCACTCCTCAAAGGCAGGACGGCCGGCTTGTACATAGGCAAGTCGACCGTCTTCAAGATTTTTCTTCTGGGCGGGGTGGCGGTTGTCTCGGTCCTTTTTATCTGGTACACCTTTGAAGTGATCGAGAAGCTCAAGGTCGACACGCGCTCGCAGGTGGAGAAATATGTCAAGATGTGGCAGATGGCGGCCAACTCGCCGACCTCGGGCACGGAGTTGCAGTTCATTTTCGACGAGGTCATCGTCAAGGCCAATTTCCCCATCATCGTCCTCAACGGTCGGCGGGAGCCGGTCCACTGGCGAAACATAAACGGTATCCCGGCGGCTGACACGACGCGCCAATCGTACGAGCGGTTGCGCCAGATTTCCCTGGAGATGCTGGAGACCAACGGTGAATTTCCCCTTTATATCGACGAAAACCTGGTAAACTACTTCTGTTACGGTGATTCGGAAGTGATCAATCAACTGAAGTGGATGCCGTTTATCGAGATCGGGATTGTGCTGGCTTTTATGATCGTAGCCATAATCGGTTTCCAGAATATTCGCCGCAGTGAGGAGAGACATATATGGGTGGGCATGGCCAAGGAGACAGCGCATCAACTGGGTACGCCGATATCCTCGCTGCTGGGCTGGCTGGAGGTAATGGAGTCGGAAAAGGCCGAGGCCGGCACGGCACCCGGCCGGGACGCCATCAGCCAGGAGCGTCTTGACACCATGCGCGTTGACATCGACCGGCTTCAGAAAGTAGCCAAGCGGTTCGGGCAGATCGGTTCCACGCCCGACCTGGAACCATGTGATTTGAATGCGGTTATTGGTGATACGGTCGACTATTTTCGGCGGCGCCTGCCATTTGAAGGCAAGGGAACGCGCATCGATTTTCGGCCGGGCGAAGTGCCGCCGGTGAGTCTCAATGCCGAACTCTTTAGCTGGGCATTGGAAAACATGATAAAGAACGCCTTACAGGCGGTTGACCCCAAGGGTGGCCGGGTGGCGATCCGGTCGGAGGTGCCTCATGCCAACAAGTCGGTATTGTTGGAAATCACGGATAACGGCAAGGGGATTCCGCCGGGTGCGCAGAGGAAGATATTCAGGGCGGGTTTCACCACAAAAAAACGCGGCTGGGGTCTGGGCCTGACGCTCGTGGCGCGTATAATAAATGAATACCATGACGGCAGGGTGGATCTGAAGAGATCCAAACCGGGCGAGACCGTCTTTGAAATCATTCTGCCGCTGGCGGCCGCCGGGCAGGACCGGGCCGGGGCCGGGACAAGTTAAGATCAGCAAAGGACGCATATGACCACACCGGATGTGAAGAAAAGAATTCTCTGGGTAGATGACGAAATCGATTCGCTGAAACCCCACATATTGTTTCTGGAAAAAAAAGGCTATGAAGTGGCGGGAGTGATGTCGGGCGATGACGCCGTGGCTGTCATCGAGAAGGAGTATTTTGACCTGGTGCTTCTGGACGAGATGATGCCGGGTAAAGACGGCCTGACGACTCTTGAGGAGATAAAGGAGATCAAGCCGCACCTGCCGGTGGTTATGGTCACCAAGTCCGAGGAAGAGACCCTGATGGAGGATGCCATCGGGCAGAAGATTGATGACTACCTGGTCAAGCCGGTGGTTCCCTCACAGATTCTGCTGGTCATAAAACGGTTGCTGGATGCCAGGAAGATTATCAGCAGTTCCTCAATGAAGCGCTATATCACCGAGATCAATCGCTTCAATCAGAAGCTGTATGGCAGCATGGTGCCGGAGGACTGGCACGAAGCGGCGCGGATTTTGGCGGCATGGAATCTCGAACTGGATGAGAACAATGATGCCGGGCTGGAGCAGACCCTGGAGGGTACGCGCAAGGAGTGGAATGTTGAGTTCACCAAGTACGTTTTGAGTAATTACCAGGGCTGGCTTGACAGTCCGAGCCGACCGCTGCTCTCGCCCGACGTGTCCGGCCGCTATATCGTGCCGGAGTTGAAAGGCAAGAAGAAGGTGTTGTTTATCGTCGTCGATTGTATGCGTCTCGACCAGTGGATGCAGGTCGAGCCGCTGGTGGCGGAGTACTTCGACATTCAGCGAGACTACTACTTTTCCATGCTGCCGACGGCCACACCCTTTGCGCGCAATGCTCTTTTTGCCGGCATGTTCCCCGACGAGATCCACCGCGCTTACCCTGACAACTACGACGCGGCCGAAGAGGGCTCCCTTAACCGTAACGAGGAGAAACTGTTCGCCGACAACATGGCCCGCCAGGGCTTGCACCTGGAGCGGCAGATGAAATATGTCAAGATCTACGATAACACCGAAGGTGCGACCCTGGCCAAGCGCATCTCTGATTTTTTCGACAGTTCCCTGGTGACTTTTGTTTTCAACTTTCTCGACATCCTGGCGCACGGGCGCTCCAACAACGTGATATTGAAGGAGATCGCCGGTACTGAGGCGGCCTTCCGTTCCCTGATGAAAAGCTGGTTTGTTCATTCGCCGTTGTTTGCGATTTTGAAGGCGTTTGCGGGTCGGGGCTTTACGGTCGTGGTCACCTCGGATCATGGCTCGGTGCTCTGCCGCCGGGGGACGATGGCTCACGGAAAGCGGTCAACATCCACTAATCTTCGCTACAAGTACGGCGACAATCTCAACTCCGATGAAAAGGAATCGCTCCTGATCAAAAAACCGGAAGACTGGCATCTGCCGTCGTTCACCATCGCCACTACCTACATAATCGCCAAAGAAGATTTTTATTTCGTGTATCCCAACAAGTATAACGAGATGGTGCGGCTGTTCCAGAATTCCTTCCAGCACGGAGGTATCTCTCTGGAGGAGATGGTCGTGCCGGTGGCAGTTCTGAATCCAAAGTAAATCTGTGGGAAAGGTCCTCAACATAACTTCACACTCCGAGCAGGAGACTCTCGGCCTGGCCGAAAAACTCGGCGTCACCTGCTTTCTTGACCGCGATGTGCTGGTTTTGACAGGCAGTCTGGGTTCGGGAAAGACAGTATTTGTCCGGGGACTGGCCCGGGGTCTGGGCTTGAACGAGCGGGAAGTCAACTCCCCCAGCTTTACTTTTGTCAACGAATACCACGGTCAGAGACCCCTGTATCATTTTGACCTCTATCGCCTGGGCGATGTTTCGGAGTTGCGGGAGATAGGTTGGGATGATTACCTGTCCCGCGAAGGTATAATCGTCGTGGAGTGGGGCGAGAGGGCCGCCGAAGTGCTGCCCGAAAGGTATTACCGGCTGAATTTCAAGATAATCAGTGACGAAGAAAGGCAGATCGACGTCTCCTTCGTAGAAAAATGACGGACTATTCTGAAAAAAATATACTGGGTATCGACACCTCCACCCGTGTTTTGAGGCTGGGTCTTTCCTTTGGCGGAGATCGCCTGGTCAAATCGAGCGAAGAGGTGGAGAAATCGCACGGGCAGCTTATCATTAAAAAGATCGGTGAGTTGGTGCAGTCGGCCGGCCTGCAGAAAAACGATCTTGATGCCATTGTTGCGATAACGGGACCGGGGTCGTTTACCGGGTTGAGAATCGGCCTGGCGGCGGCCAAGGGAATAGCCGTGGCCTTGAATATTCCGGTTGTGGGCGTCGATCTCTTCGAAGTGGCGGCCTATAAGATAGGGGAAGCGGGCGGCACGGTGGCCGTAATTGTCCCGCTGACCCGTGACCAGTATTTTGTGGCCAGGGTCGTCGGCGGCGCGGGCGGGGCGGTGAGCATTTCCACCGTTGCGGCCGGTGAACTGGTGACCGGGCTAAGCGATTGTCCGGCGGCCGGGATCGGCCTGAACATCGCCGACCTGTTTCCCGATCTGGAGCGCGTTGTCGGCGGCGGTGAGATAATCTATGATGTTTCCGATGTGCTCCATCTGGGGACAATGAAGCTTTCATCGGGCCACCAGGACGATCTCGTCACCCTGGAGCCGCTTTACGTGCAGAGATCACAAGCGGAGATTCGCTTTG
>CBFCYQ010000200.1:0-5720 GCA_965602205.1 uncultured bacterium
CTCGGCATTAATCTCTTTTACGGGGCGCCGTAGCATGCCAAAAGGTAAGTAGGACCGGGGTTAACGTCTATATAAAACTCGGGCAAGTAATTGTCAGTCGCCGGCTTCCGACTGCAACCGCAGGCGTGCCTGCTCAATGTTATTAAGTGTGCTCGTGTTGTTGGGATAGGCTTCCAGTACTTTCTGCCAGGCGTCAATGGCCTTCTGGTAATCGCGGTCGCGCATGGCCCGCAGGCCCTCGATGTAGAGGGGCCAGATCTCCCTGTCTTTCTGCAAATCCTCGAGCGTCGACGGGGCGGCAAGAAACTTGCTAATGCGCCCGATGTATTCGAGAGCCACCGGCTCGTTGCGATCAACGGACAAAACGGTTTCAAATCGCATACGTGCCTCGTCGTAATTACCGGCGCGGTATAACTCGATGCCTGTGTTCAACTGCTGGGCCAGGTCCAGGTCAGTTGCGATATCCTGCTTAGCCTGGCGAATCTCCTGGTTGGCCGGGTCCAGTTCGAGAACGCGATTATAGGCCTCAATCGCGTCAAAGTAACGGCCCTCCTGCTCCGCGGTTTTTCCCCTCGCGATGTGAGTCGCTATCTCCGCGGCAAGGGCGTTACGGATGTCGGCTTGCAGCCGCCTGGCTCCGAGGTGGTTTTTGTCAATGCCGAGAATCAACTCGACCATATCCATGGATGCCGAGTAGTAACGCTTGTTAAAAAAGCTTTGCGCCTGCTGGTGGAAGTTGTCAATCAGGTTATCAAGCTCCGCCCGGGTTTTGGCAATCCTGGCACGCTGCTCCTGTTCGACCTGGACGGCCCGCTTGATGGCGGCAATGGTACCGATAATCTCCTGATTACCGTCATCGAAAGCCAGTGCCCGGTAGTAGTATGCGAGGGCGGAATCCAGTCGAAACTGGCCGTAATATGAATCCGCCTTTTCCTTGAAAAACACGAACTTGCTCTGCCGCTCGTCCTCGAGAAGCTCCGTGCCGCGCTCGAGAACCTCCTGCTCCTTCCGTTGCATCTGCTGCGATACCGAAGAACCGATCAGCAGCGAGAGAGAAAACCGGTGACTGTCCTCAACGTAATCCATAACCTTATAGGCATAATCCAGTTTCAGGCGGCGGTAATAGTAACCGGCACCAAACGAGAGGTTGTCCCGGTCATAGCCGCCTCTCAGCGCATAGGCACCGTGAAAAACCATCTCCGCCCCGGCGTGGAGTCGCATCGACCGTTCTTCAGTTTTTTCCAGGTCCACCGAGCCTGACAATATCGTATAGTCCGAGAGCTTCAAGGCCCGCAGGGCCAGACCGCCGGCGACGGATGTGGGCAGATTTTCTTTTACGTCGCGCAACTTTATGGTTGCGGGAATCATATCGCGGACAATCAAACCGGCACTGAGATTGGCGGTCAAACGGCTCCTCAGCCCCAGATCCAGGCCAACACCATAATCAGAGAGATTGTCAACCGACTGGTTTACGATCTTGAGTGTTATCCCGGCCGAGAACCCTCCCTCCAGCTTGCGGCCGTAAGCAACGAGAAACTGCGAGTTCGTGAAGTCAAACTCGCCGACCTCGACGAAGTCGCGCGTCTTGACAATATCGCCGGTGCCGATCCTCATGTATCCCAGACCGAAGCCTCCCGTGCCAATCAAAGGATAAGCCCAGGATGCACAGTTGTAGGTCGTGCCCTCAAAAAGTTCCATGTGCATAAACGATATCTCGTGATACTCAAGATACGGCAGCGCCGCCGGATTGTAATAGACAGCCGCCGCATCGTCCGCCAGCGAAGTGAAACCGCCGCCCATGCCCAGCGACCGGGCTCCCAGCCCGATCGAAAAGAGCGACTCCATGCCGGCATCACCGGCAGTGCCTCGTATCGGCCCCAGAAGGACCACGGCGGCGACACTTATGGTCACTAGCGTTCGTTTCATCACTTCACCAAGGCGATTTTGACCCGGGCCGTTTCCCCGGTCTTGTTTACTTTTAAGAGCGCCACGTATACTCCGTTCAACACCGGTACGCCTTTGTCGTTACAGCCATCCCACTCGACAAAGTGCTCACCGACCCGGCCGTAATCCGAACCTTCAAGAAAATCGCGGGAGTATACTTCCTCGCCGGTCAGCGTAAATATGCGAAACTCGATCCGTGATGGTTCGGTCAACTCATATGAGAAAACCGCCGATTCCGTCTCGGGGTTGAAGGGGTTGTTCTTTACGACCAGCGATGAGCGCAGGTCTTGCCTTTTCAAGGCAAAGTCGGCATCAACCAGGTAGGGTCCCTCTACGCTGGATACGACAGAAGGTGACAGCCCGGCGTTGGGTCCCTGAACAAAAGCCGCTCGAATATCCTCCCGGTCCAGTTGCACTTTGAGCGACCGCGCGGCCAGCGGTTTAATCTCAGCGCGAAGTACAATGCGACGGCACTGGTTCGGCTCAATGATAAAGTCACGGAACGTGAAGTCGACGCGGTCCTCACCGGCGGCCGCAACCGAAACCTTCGCGCCGTTTTCGACAAAGCCGGTCGCCCCGACGACAATAACATCGGCAGCCGGCAACGGCTCTCCGTCCAGATCGAAGAAGCGCAGGCTCAACTCCTGTAGGCCAATGCGCGTATTGGGCGAAAGACCGAAATTCATCAGGTTCAATGCAAACAATTCCTTGCTGCGACCGGGGAGTATCAGCTTCTCTCCCGGCAGGTCGGGTTCTATCTGCAGGTCGGCCTCGAGAGACTCTACGGTAACCGGGAACTCAAGCGTTCGCTGAGGAACGATCGCCTGGCTCTGGCTGTTTTTGTCCAGCGGAACATCGACTACCGTAAACGTGAAAGTCACCGAAGTATCGAATGATGGCGCCGTAAAGGTGAAATTGACGTGTTCGCCGACCGTGAAATCCCCCGTCAGCGAATCGCCACCGTCGAAATCCACGCCTCCGGTCGTCAGCAGGTACGTGCCGTCGGTCGTCTCGGCGTCTCCAATATTGTCTATTTCCACAACCAGGCCGAACTCGCGCCCCCACGGTATAACACTTTTCTCAAGGCCTAGCAGACGATAGTCAATCACTAACTCCGCCGGCCGCTCAATCTGCACCAGCGCCGTATTGTCTTTGTGAGGCGCGTGGGTAAAGCCATCCGAAAGTATCTCCACCCGGAAGACTTCCGCTGTTGAAACCTGGTCCGAGGCCACCACGTCAAAAGATACGTTCACTGTATCGTTGGCGGCAATGCTCGCCAGCGTCTGCTCGGGCTCGAAAAGCGAAGCGCCGTCACTGGTCAGACTCAATACCAGTGGTCCTACAGCGGTGCTTCCCAGATTAGTCATCCGGCATAAAATCGAGAATGCCTGGCCGGTATTTACCCTGGGCTCATTGGGGGCTATGGCATCCACCCGGAGAATCTGTAACACCGGCAATTGTTCGACCGCTATTTCCTGCTGATCGAAATCCGTAGCAAAGACGAATGTGGGCTGGTCGCTAAGGACGCTGTAGCTGATAGTCCCGGCCAAACGGAGCACCTGCCCCAACTGCGATTGGGGAATGAATAATCCTTCACTCAGGATCGAATTTGAACCGGGATTCAACGCATCCTGCGGCGCCGCCAGGCTGGCGGAGGCGCTGAACCCGCTTCCGGATACGCTGACAGCCGACAGAGCCGAATAAAGCTTGATCGGAAAATCATTCGCCAGCATCAACTCGAAACCGAACTGAGCGTCGTCCCCGGCAAAGACGACAGCGGGTTGCAGGCTCTGCGCCACGTAGGCCAGGTCCACCGCGGCCAAAAGGAAGACCGAATCCGGGTAGGCATCTTCAAGCGTGTAGTGCAGACCTCCGGAATAGAGCGTGTAATCAAACCTGAACAGGTACCAGCCCGAAGCCAATCCGGCCTCGGCCGGGACCAATCCGGTCAGTCCATCATAGCCAATGACGTCATCGATATACGATGCATACGCCGGAGCGCCATCGTAAACAACTGCGACCGTCGGGCCGCCGGCGTCTTCGGACAGGTGTAGCGACACCAGGGTGCTGTCTACATCCCCGTCAAAAGCTTCGGCCAGAACATCGAACGACAGCAAGAACGGCTCGCCGGGATAAGCGGAGTCGGGCAGGACGGAGTTCTCAACGACGCTGAAGAACACCGGCTGAATGACCGTGACCGGCAAGCGCGCGGAATCAATGGTCGTGTAAGTTTGTTCGCCGATGAGAAAATCGGCTTCGAGCCGAACGACCAGCTCGTCCAGCGAAGCGGGTTGTCCCTGCTGCGGCACGGGGACGACAACCGTGTCGACGATGGAGAGGGACTGTCCCGTAAATGTCTGTTGGGTGGTCGTGCCTCCCGTTTCAAACGAGGTCAGGACCCGCACCGGTGCGCCGGGCGCCAGAGAACCGTTGTTCTGAACCACGACTTTGACAGTCGAGTCGCCGGCCAAGAAAATCGTATCCAGGGTGGCATCATCGGTTCCGAGAATATCCAGGATGTCGTACCCGTTAAATGAGACTGCGACGACCTGAGAATTCACGCCGTCGCTGGCAGCATAGACTTCAGAAATAGCTGTGGCGTCGCCAAATCTAATCTGAGCCGGCAGGAGCCGCACCACGCCGCCAATCTGAAAGGCGTTGTCGTCAATCACGTTCGGCTGCAGTTCACCCGCTGATGTCTCGAGATTGATCGGTTTTTGTTCGAGGTCGTAATCGATTACGAGGTTATCCCAGGCGTCATACAGTATCACCTCCCCGGATGTAATCAGGGGCAGGCCGACGAATTGTGTCTGGTCGAGGTCAAGAAACATCCGGTCAAGGTCGCCATGCTTCACCGTTATGACCCCCGATTGCCCGGTAACACCTTCGGCGACCGCCTTGACCCGACCCAAGCCAACCTCCACGGCGGTAAAGGTCGATCCGGCAAAGAAGCCAATAGAATCCAGGGGTGAAGCGAGCGACCAGGCAAAACTGAGGGCCGGAAGAACGTTACCGGCGGAATCGTAGCCAATGGCCTGGAATGCAATCTGCTCGCCGGCGCTAACCGCGGTATCTCCCGCCGGGATAACTTCGATGCTATCCGGCGGGGTCTGGGTTGGTGTGGCTTTCTCCAAATCGGCAGCTGCAGCCGACAAGGCAAGAAGCAATATGCAGAAGGCGATTTTTATCGATCTCATGAAATCCATAAGTCCCGACAGGAAAACCCGTTGCGCTACCAACAGATGAGCAAAGACTATGCCTTGTTATCCGAACAAGTAGCGGAAAAAAGTTCCACCCCGATGGCATTGGAATACCGACTTAATTTCCTTACATTCAATCACTTACAGACAACGCGACAACTCTGATTTTACTCCCCTCTATTTGGCTGGGTTATCCACAGCACTTTCCGGTATAATGCTGTAATGCTGTGCAGATTTTATACAATGATTTGCAGTGAAACAGATTATCAGGCACTTCTCTTAGCACTCAGTTCCGCAGCCGTCACCGTGTTCGACAGCAGCATTGCAATCGTCATGGGCCCAACGCCTCCGGGAACGGGTGTTATATATGAGGCCTTCTCCAGGCAACTTTCAAAGTCGACGTCGCCGACCAGCCGGTAGCCTCTTTCTCTGGTGGGATCATCTACCCGGTTTACACCGACGTCAATTATCACCACCCCTTCAGACACCATGTCGCCGTTAATAGTCTGCGGTCGACCTACGGCAGCTATGAGAATCTCGGCGCGACGGGTTATCTCAGCCAGATTCTGAGAGCGG
>CBFCYQ010000201.1:0-5713 GCA_965602205.1 uncultured bacterium
AGTCGGTTCGGGACCGGTGGGTATTCCGAACAGGTACGCCAATAGGTACGAGACATCCGAGATATTTACCTTGTCGTCGGGGTCGCCGTTGGCGTTGCCCCTGATACCCTCACAGCAAGTCCAGGCCCACGCTTGCGCTTTCTCCAGAACCGACCCCAGGCCCTCCGATCCTGAAGGCGAAGCCAGCAGAGCCACGCGGTAGGTGACCGAGTCCTCGGGACCGATTAGCCCCTCGCCAAATGTCAGCAGCGCTGAATAATCGTACGGAACCGGGCTGTTGTAATTGGTGGTAGGACTCATCTGACCGTACGCAACTGCATCGGTGAAAAAGCCGTAGTCGACCAGGTAGGGGTTGTAAATAGGGCGAAGGTTCCTGGCCTCACCCGAAAGCAGAGCCATGCCGACGGCGTAGGAGTCAGCCTCGTCAGTCATGTAGATCAGCTGGTCCGTCTCTTGTACCCTTACATGATTGACGTCGCCGTTGACAATATCAAAATCACAGATCAGACCGGTGAGGATAGTCAGGGGGGTGTCACAGGGATTGCGAAGGGTATATTCGGCGATGACAAAGCCGCAGTTCTCGGGATCGGTGTCGTCCCAACTGTATTCCACTAAACCCAGCACACGGCCATCCTCGGAGGCCAGGCGAAACGAGCGGAGACCGTCATCGGAGTAAAACTCATCCGCTGCCAGGAATTTAGCAACGTCGTAAAAGGATCGGTAGACGGTGGGCGTTGACCCGTCCATCAGGCCGACCAACAATGAGCCGTCGATGAGCACATCCTGTCCCAGCCGCCCGAAATCGAGCAGACCGGCCTGGTTTGTGGACGTAGCCATCATACATGTCGTGGAAAAACTCTCTGGTTGCGGCGAGGCCGGGGAATAGCCAATCGTGAACAAGACTGGCAGCTTGACCTGGGCTTCGATATATCCATCAACATCAATGCGCAGAGTGTCGTACATCATCCCGATTTCGCACTCCGAGAAGCAGCTTCCATCAACGGTGACCAGAAACGCCGCCGAATCACCGGCCGGTATGGTGGGGTGGTTGCCCGCCAGTTCCGTTAATGTCATACCGAGCATGGACGGAGCTACGGCACTCGCGTCGACTGACCCGGCCCCGGGATTGTACACCCACACGGTGTCGGAGAACTCACCTCCAATGTGGAAACTGACATCCATGAATTCCGGACCGGTGTAGGCAGTGCTCAGCTCCACCTTAGCCAGGGCCTCCTCCAGCGTCGCATCGTAGAGCGTACCGTAAAGGTCACGACATGATTGGAAAATCATCCCGGCCCAGAAATAAAATCCGGAGTTCGGCGTCAGGTATGTGCTCAGACAGCGGTACCATATCTGTTCGGCTACCTCTCTTCCCGCCCCCAACTCGACAAACCAATAAAGACAATGATTCGGAATGCCGCAGTTGATATGTACGCCGCCCTGATCAACCGAGATATCCAGCGTGAGATAATCGCTCATGCAGGCGGGGTGGCCTTTCTCGGCAGGGTTAGAAAGATCCCGAACGTAACCCGGCCAGGCCAGCTTGATATCCTCACCTATTTGCCAATCATCCCGATCTATCAGAGCCCCGAAAGCATCGGAAAAGTGCTCGTTCAGGGCCCCGGATTGGAACGCATAAATAAGGTCGGCAGTGTATCGGGTCACGGCGTGGGTGAACTCGTGCGCCACGACATCCAGACCACCCGAGAACGGCAGGCAATTGATGCCGTCACCGTCCCCGAAATTGATGCTCTCGCCGTTCCAATAAGCGCTGTTCAAGGAAATCCCGACATGGACGTTTACCAGCAGGTCATGACCCAAACCGTCGTAGCCGTCATGACCGTGAGTATTCAAAAAATAGTCGTATACGACGTCGGCATTGTAATGACCAGACACGGCCGCTTTCTGATCTTCATCGTCATCCCAGATCTTATCGCCGTCGGGATCGGTCGAAATCGGGCCGCCACCGTAATAATTTTCATAGGTGGTGATGTAGCCCGTGTGGGTAGTGTTTATCATCTTGTAAGCGCCCCCCAACTGGTAGATGGGAAAGGTACGGTTTATGTTCAGGACATCCGGACCGGAACCAGTGTCCGGGCCTTCAGAGTGAATATCGTTATACCGGTGCAGGATGCCGCCGCTCTGAGCATCGACAAACACCAGCCAGCGTATCGCCCCGTTCCTCGGGCTGGTGACGGTCACCAGCCAGGTCAGGCGAGCTACGCCATCATCCGGGTAGATCAACAACTCCGATTCCGTCTTTAAATCCGCGGGCAACTGCTGATCGGCCAGACCTGCCAACGCCCGGGACACAGCCTCCGTCTCCGATATCGCCGGTACCGTGCTCACCGACGGCGTGGGGATCGTCTGCCCCCCTGCCAGATATATGGTGCGATCGTCTTCAAAGTGCACTATCGTCTGACATCCCCAGACTCTCAGGCCCTCGTAGACCTGCTGAAAACGCAGGTGCGTGAGGCCCAACTCGTCGGTCCTCTCGAACAGCAGTTGCAGCTCTCTCTCAGGGGCAGACATCCGGAAATCCTCGGGGCGGCCCGCTATAAAGCTCAGCGCCCTGTCCAGCCTCGTACCGGGTGCTTCGACTACAAAACGCCCGGACACGGTTTCCGCCGTTCCGTAAACTGAATGCTTCGTGATCCTTTCCGCCCGCAGAGCCCGGGCATCAAGGCCGCGAGCTGATACGGTGGAACCAATTACGACCGAGATGATACTGATAGCCGCCGGAAGTGTGACAAATCGTCTTTTAGAAAACATGGCTGCTTCTCTCCTCATTCGAGCGCACTTGCCGGGACGCACGGCGTCCAGCGAACAGGCAACACATAAGACACCATCACACCGCGCATTTCGCGGAGACTAATGGCAAGTCCTTATTCTTTTGTTCAGGCGTACAGCAGCAAGACGGGAACAGGTAAAGAAACCTGATTACTTCCTGACCCAAGTATAACACAAATCCCGCATCTGGCAAGAAGTATCTTTTATGCTCCCAGCCGCGTGGATCAAATCGACCGGATGATCGCGTATAAAAAAAGCCGCACCTCTTTGCGAAGAGGCGCGGCCGCAAATCACTATTCAGACTTTACGGACACGCCGGCGGCTCCGGCCCGCTCGGGATGCCGAACAAGTACGCCAGCAGGTATGATACATCCGAAACGTTTACTTTTTCGTCAATATCGCCGTTGGCGCTGGCCTCCTCCCAACACGCAGGCTCCGGACCGGTCGGTATTCCGAACAGGAAGGCCAACAGATACGAGACATCCGAAATATTCACTTTGTCCTCGATATCACCGTTGGCGTTGCCCCTGACACCCTTACAACAACTCGAAGCCCACGTTTGCGCTTTTTCCAGAATCGGAGTCAGGCCGTCGGAGCCAGTGGGTGAACACAACAGGGCCACTTTGTACACAACAGAGTCATCGGGGCCGATGAGACCTTCACCAATACTCATAAGCGCCGAGTAGTCACCGGGCATGGGGCTGCCGGCGTTCGTGCCCAGATTAAGCAGCGAGTAGGCAATCGCATCGGTAAAGACGCCGTCGTCGACCTGGGTCGGGTTATAGATCGCGCGAAGGTTCCTGGCATCACCCGAAAGCAAAGCCAGGCCGACGGCATAAGTGTTGTCCGCATCTGTCATATAGACCAGTTGATTGCTCAACTCATACTTGACGTGGTTGGACTCGCCATCGATGACGTCAAAGTCGAAGATAAGACCCGTGTGGATCGTCAGGGGGGTGTCACAAGGATTGCGTAGCGTGTATTTGGCGATGGCAAAGCCGCAGTTCTCGGGATCGGTGTCGTCCCAGGTGTATTCCACCGAACCCAGCACACGGCCATCCTCGGACGCCAGGCGATACGAACGGAGGCCGGCCTCGGAGTAAAAATTGTCGGCAGCGGGGAATCTATCCACGCCATAAAAGGATCTGTAAACGCCGGGGGTCGATCCGTCCATCAGGCCGACCAGCAGCGAGCCTTCGATGAGGGCGTCCTGCCCCAAACGCCCGAAATCGAGCATACCGGCCTGGTTGGTGGACGTGGCCGTCAAACATGACGTGGCGAAACTCTCGGTCTGCGGCGAGGTAGCGGCATAACCGACCGTGACCGAAAGCGGCAGCTTGATCTGGGCTTCGATATAGCCGTCAACATCGAAGCGCAGGGTATCGTGCGTCACGCCGATTTCGCACTCTGAAAGGGAACTCCCGTCAATGGCCAGCAGAAACGCCGCTGAATCGCCGACCGGTATCGTCGGATGGTTGCCCGCCAACTCCGTTACCGTCATCCCGGGAATGGACGGAGCCACGGCGCTCGCGTCGACCGACCCGGCCCCGGGGTTATGCACCCACACCGTGTCGGAAACATCGCCCCCGACGGGGAGAGTGACATCGACGAATCCCGGGGCAGCGTAAACAGTATTCAACTCCACCATACCAAGGGCCTGCTCGAGCGTCGCGTCGTAGAGCGTACCGTAAAGGTCACGCGAAGACTGGAATATCATACCGGCCCAGAAATAAAACCCGGAACTGGGTGTCAGGTATGTGCTCAGGCACCGGTACCATATCTGCTCGGCCACATCTCTTCCCGCACCCAACTCGACAAACCAATAAAGACAATGGTTCGGAATACCGCAGTTGATATGCACGCCGCCGAAATCAGCCTCATAATCCAGAACGAGGTAATCACTCATGCGGGCGGGGTGGCCTCTCTCGGTAGGATTAGACATATCGCGAATATAACCCGGCGCGGCCAACATGATATCCTCACCCAGTCTCCAATCATCCCGATCCACCATGACGCCGAACACGTCGGAAAAATGCTCGTTGAGAGCGCCGGACTGGAACGCATAAATAAGTCCGGCGGTATACTCGGTCACGGCGTGGGTGAACTCGTGTGCCAGAACGTCGAGCGACCCCGAGAACGGCAGAAAGTTGGTGCCGTCACCGTCGGCGAAATTGATGCCCTCGCCGTTCCAGTAAGCGTTGTTCACGAAAAACGGGTCGTGGACATTTACCAGCAGGTCATGCCCCAAACCGTCGTAGCCGTCACGCCCGAGAGTATTGAAAAAATAGCTATACACGACCTCCCCATTGTGATGACCGGACACGGCCGCTTTCTGGTCCGTGTTGTCATCCCATATTTTATCGCCGTCGGGGTCGGTCGAAATAGGGCCACCATGGTAATAGTTCTCGTATGTCGTGATATCGCCGTTATGAGTCGTGTTAATCATTTTGTAAATGCCCGACTCCTCGTAGATCGGAAAACTCCGATTGACTCCCAGAACACCCGGTCCCGACCCGACATCAGGGCCGTCAAAGTGAATATCGTTGTACCGACGCAGGATGCCACCTCCCCGGGCGTCAACGAACACCCGCCAGCGTACCGTTCCGTTCGTCGGACTGGTCACCGTCACCATCCAGGCCAGGTGAGCCATACCGTCATCCGGGTATATCAACAACTCCGATTCCGTTTTGATCTCCGCCGGCAACTGCTGATCGGCCAGGACGGCCACCGCCCGCGATGAAGCCCCCGTCTCCGATATCGCCGGCACCGTGCTCACCGTCGGTGTTGGCATCGTCTGTCCCCCCGCCAGGTATATGGTGCGCTCGTCTTCGAAGTGCACTATCGTCTGACATCCCCAGACTCGCAAACCCTCGTAAACCTGCTGAAAACGCAGGTGCGTGAGACCCAACTCGTCGGTCTTTTC
>CBFCYQ010000202.1:0-5712 GCA_965602205.1 uncultured bacterium
CTGGCTGGAGTTCAGGTCGCTGATTTCGTCCTGGTCATCCAGAATGCCGACCCGAAACCCCACCGAATCGAGCCCGGACATGTCCAGGTCTTCCTCCCCATACGGCGTATCCAAGGCACGGGCGAGCACCAATTTCATTGTGCCACTGCCATCGTCATACGAAAAAACCGATCTGATATCCCAGCAGCTTTCCTCGTTCTCATTGATCAGAATAATGATGGTGCTGTCGATAATCCAGCCCGGTACTTTCTGGTTGAGAACCCAGCCGGTGCCAAAGCCAGCGACTGCGGCCTCCACCACCTCATTCTGGTACATAACCGCGCCGGTGAAGGCGGACTTTGTCTCATGAATCCACTTTGGCCGCGACGGATCCACCACTCTTGTATTGGACTTCGCGAAGTTCTGCACACCGGGATCCCTTGTCAGCACACCCTCCTGATATGTATACCCTTCCGCCCGGCCACCGTAGTTGGTAGTAAGGGAGCGCCAGTTCCAGGTGTCAAACCAGGCGGGCTCGGCATCCGGGGCGGCAAACATGACAAAAAGCTGATCCTCATGGAAAACGTCATCGTTCCGCGTGAAATTGAAATTGTCGACGTTGTTCAGGGTCCAGACATCTTTCCATATATCCAGGTCGCTGTCGACCCACTGGAACCGCATATAGAGGGTGGCGTTTTTCACGATCGCCTTAACATTGACGGACCCGGGCACCACAGCCGCCTTCGGCGGGGCGGGGTTTACCGTGCCCGACCGGCTGATGGGGACATTGGTCCCGGTTACGGAGGCCCACATGGCTTCGTCCGGGCCGGATAAAGTGGGTTCTGTCACAGCCGTGTTGGCCACGACTCTCACCACCTGGTTATCATCGCCGTCGTTGCCGGTGCCGTTGTCCCCCCCGCAGGCTAACCACAGCACCAGGCACGGAATCAGTATAAGGGCGAATTTTTTCATGACATACTCTCCCAGGGATTTACGGATTTGTAGCTTATAATTATAAAATAACCACAGATCAGCCGAAGCCAAAGGCTTTTTTATGACAGCCGCTTGAGAACGACCATCGTCACATCGTCGAAGCGATGATCGGGTGCCGCGAAATCGGTTACAGCCTCGTATACCGCTTGCAGTATCTCGGCTGCCGGTCTGCTTTTATTGAGCCTGACGACCTCTAAAAGTGACGCCACTCCGAACTCCCGGCCGTCTCTGTCGAATACTTCCGTGACGCCGTCAGTATAAAACACGACCACCTCACCCGCGTTCAGAAATAAGGGCCGCTCTTCAAAGATCGCACCATCGGTAACACCGAGTACCGGTCCGCCTTCTTTGAGAAATTCCACCTCGCCGGTGTTTCGCAAGAGGATGGGCTGGTTATGCCCGCAGTTGCAAAAGGTCAAAATGTGGTTTCGCGAGTCCAGCACCCCGTACACAGCCGTGACGAAATTTCCCGGATTCAGAGATTCCACTAAAAGGGAATTGACTTTCTCACAGATAGTCCGGATGGAATAGTTGTTCCGGATCTCGGCGATCATCGACGCCCGATATGAGGCCATTATCAGCGCCGCGGGAATCCCTTTTCCGACCACATCACCAATGGCGATGCCCGTCTGACCATCGACTATCTTTATGAAATCATAGTAGTCACCGCCCACCTGACCGGAGGGTACGTTTCGGCCGCAAATGTCATAACCGGACACCCGGGGATCGCTCATGGGCAGGAAGGTCTGTTGTATTTCTCGGGCGATTTTGAGTTGTTCTTCGATCTTCTGCCCCGAGAGCAGTTTCTCGTGCACCCGAGCGCGTTCCACGGTTATGGCTGCCTGCGAGGCGAAGGCCTTCATCAACGATTCGTGGTGCTCGTCATAGGCATTAACACGATCGGACTCGAGATTGACCACGCCGATGATGCGGTCATCCAGCAGGATGGGGACGACGATTTCACTGCGCGTATCATGCTTCACATCGACATAGCGCTCATCGGTGAAAACATCGGGGACTATGACGGTCTTGCCGAACGTGGCGGCACTACCGACCAGACCCCGGCCCATCTTGGCATGCAGGCTGGCTTTCTCGGCGGCATCGTATCCTACCGAGTAGATTGATTCCAGACGGTCGGTATCCGATGGATCTATCAGGAAAACCCCACCGGCATCGTAATCCACCACCCGCCTGAGGGAGTTCATGATCTGGCTGAGCACTTCATCAAGCCGCAGGGAACTGGATAGTTTAATGCCGATGTCATACAAAAGGTCTTTTTCGAGTGCCTCACGCTTGACGGCCCGGTAGAGGTTGGCATTGTCGATAGCGACGGCTATCTGGTTGGACAGACCGATGAGGATGTCGAGGTCCTGTTGCGTGAATTCACCGTCGAGCTTGTTGATGGCCTCGATGACGCCAATCATCTGGCCCCGGCCAATAAGCGGCACGGAGACCAGCGACCTGATCTTGACCCCTACGTTACGTTCGATTTCCTCGTCGACTCTCGGGTCGGCAGCGGTATCGTTGATAATGACGGTTTCCTGGTAATTGGCCACCCAGCCGATGACACCCGAGGCGAGTTCCAGGCTAAAGACCTTGACCTGGCTATCGTGGCCGTTGATATACCGGATTTTCATGTCCGTGCGACCATGATCGACCCGGAATACGAGGGCCGCCTCTGAGCCGACGGCGCCAATAACGAGTTTGAGAACCAGTTCGATCAACTCCTCGTACTCCAGCGTGGAATTGAACACCCGGGCCGCTTCCAGCAGGAGTTTCTCCAACCTGGTGTGTTGATTGCCGTTATCCATATAGCCCGTAATACTACCCTTTTTTTTCTCTTTGTCAATCGGTTTGAACTTGGTGAGGGCACGACCGGCAGGCCGTTATCAGCAACATCGTCGATGATAGTCAACCGAACGAGTCGGTGTAGAGCCGCTCAATCCGATGGCCCCGTGCCGGGTTGTCAGAGTTGACGACGCGCCAGTTCCACCCGGCGAGCGACATCGGCCTCGACTCTCGGCCAGTACCACGGAGTGAGTTTCTTGACCCAGGCGGCGTGAATATCAGCCTTGGCCGTATCCGCCGCCAGCATCGCGAACAAGTACAGATCGCGGTGAGCTTCCACCACCAGCGAATCACGGGCCAGCAACCCATCCAGGGTCAATACTGCCTGCAGGCGCTCTTTCAATAACAGGTGACAGAAGGCTTTCTGGTAGAGCACGTAAACGTACGGCGGCCCGGGCGAGGCCGCTATGGCTTTGTCGAAATATTCTATGGCCTTCCTGGCATCACCCTCCACGTAACGGTCGAGGCCCGTCTTGTACAACTCGACATACTCTACCGGGTAATCCGGAACGATTTCCCCCGTTATTTCGCGCATGCGTTTGAAAGCCGGATTGGTCACCCCTCTGGATTGTGTTTCAAAGGCCCGGTAAAACCAGCCCACTGCCCGGTAACAGTCACGAAACTGTGGATACAGCAAAAGAGCACGCTCGGCCGGTGCTGACGGTTTTTTGCCGGTCGAGAACAGGATGTAATCCGGGGCACTCTCGAGCAGGTACCTGGAATTGTGCTTGGCTTCCTTCCAGGTTGTCTCCATGCCCTCAATCGGCGGTTCGGAGTGGCGGGCTACGGTGGAATCCGTCAGCCCAACCATGTCGAAAATCTTGTGACCCAGCAACTCATAGCCGAAAACTCCGATGGTGGGTACCGCTACCGAAAAGTTGGTGCTGTCGGAGGCCTTCATATCCAGGGCCATCGTCCGCATCTTCTTCATGAACATTCTTTCATAGAAGTTGTAGTGGTCGACCTCCGCCTTGGGCATATAGTAGGTCAGGGTTGCCAGACCTCCAAAAGTTACAAACAACACCAGGGACAACGTCTTGGCCGTCAATTTTCGCAGGAGAAACCAGAGCGACAGCGCGGCGATAATAGCGGCCGGTCCGAAGACCGGTAGAAAGAAGCGATGCACCTTCAGCACGTCGCCGCCGATGAGGACGATATAAACGATATACAGGACTGCAAAAACAAAGAGGCTCCGCTCTGCCGCCGACAATTTCCTGAAGAAAATCCCTGTCAGGACAAAACCGGCGCCATAAAAGCCGTAGTCCGAAAAGAAACCGCCGGCATACTCCAATCCGTTCGTCAGTTGGCTCCAGTCCATGCCGGTCTTGGCATAGAAAGGATTGGGCAAAATTCCGCCGTAATACAGAATCTTGAAAATCACAAACGGCGACGATATAAACAGTGCCACGGCCGTGCATTTAAGAGTGAACAGGGGGACTCGGCGCTCAATGAGGGACTCGACAATCAACAGGATGCCGGCAATCACGGCTCCCTCCGGCCTAATCCATACGGCCAGGGCCAGCGATGCAATCAGAAGCCAGTCTCGCTTCAGGTAGAAGTAGAGAGACAGCAGCGCAAAAAAAGCGAAAGCCGCCGTTTCCAAGCCCCCCGGCGACCAGTAAGCCAGCGACATGTTGATTCCCACCAGGTACGTGGGAAACAGCACAAACCACCGGTTCCTGTCCTTGAAGACCATGCCGGCGAGCGAATAGGTGAGCAGGATGGTGCCGCCGCCCAGGAGGAAGCCGGAGATGCGGGCGAGGACAATGTAGTCGGCGCCCAGGGCGCCCCACAGAATCAGGTAGATCGTCCACCCGAAATTGGTGATGCCCTCAATATGCTCTCCAATGTTATAAACCAGGCCGTGACCGGCGAGGTAGTTGCCGACATATCGAAAAGATATATAAGCGTCATCCTGTAAAAAATCGAGATGGCCGGCCAGTACGGCATAGGCCGCTAGGGCGGGAATAACGGCGATGATTTTCTTTAAATAACTGCGCACACTGTCTGTATATAATCGTTAAGAGACATCTGCAAACACCACGTCGTTCACCATGCGGTAAAGCTACCCCCCGGAACGGCACGGGTCAAGAACAATGATTTGGCGGGCGGTCTTGCCTGGCCTCATTGCACACGGTCCGGTCACGGACGAAGACACTGCAGAACTGTTCTCGTTTTATCCCGGTCTTAATCGTTCCTGAGCCGGGGATACTTTTTTTCAAGTCGCCTCACGTAATTGGAATCGAGCCCTCTGGCAACAGCCGTGCTGTAAGCGTGGCGAGCCTCCTTGTAGTCTCCCTGTCGCAGACAGACATCGCCGAGCTCACGGAAGACTATGAAACTGCAGCGTTTCTTCTGGGCGGCCACCTGGAGGTATTGCCGGTACCTTACCGTATCACCCCGGTCCCGGTAAACATGCGACAGGTTGAACGGAATCTCGAATAGAGTAGAATCCAGCCACTGGGCTTTCTTGAATGTCTTTTCGGCTTCGTCAAGGTGCCCCAGGTAGTAGTTAGCGGAACCAAGATTCGCCAGAATCGGGGCAGTGTTGGGGTTCAGCCCATCGGCGATGCGGCAGACATAGAGAGCACTGTCATACATTCGCAATATCATATAAGCCTCACCGAGATTCGACCAGGCATCGCTGTCGTGCGGGTTAAGTTGGATAACCCGCCTCAGTACGGCGACCGCCTCGGCTGTCTTCTGCTCGGCGCGGAGTTTCTTGGCAAGCGTCACCATCTCTCTTTCGGGAAATTCCTCTTTCCATCGCTTAGTCTCGAGGGCGGACGCCAACTCGTCGCCGGCATCAGCGTAATAGCGGGCCAGCACAAAATGAGCGTGACGGTTCTTGACTCGGTCAAGGGCCATATAGTCTCTTATGACGGAGATCGA
>CBFCYQ010000203.1:0-5673 GCA_965602205.1 uncultured bacterium
GACGAGGAAATCGCTTTCAATGCCGGCTCGCACACGGAACTCATCAAGCTGTCGATGAAGGACTACGGCAAGCTCGTCAAGCCGAAAGTCGTCAAGTTCTCCGTCCAGTAGCCGGCAACGCAAATCCGGCTGCTCGTTTGATACGCCGGTCGACTCAGACGGCCAACCCGCCCGGGCTTGTTTCTCAGGCGGCTAATATTGTCATGATGCCGGGGGTATCGCAAGCGCGGCGAAAGCAGTAAATGCCATCCGCCACCGAACCCGGTCGCAGTTATGGATGCCCCTCAGAAATGCGGCACATATCGGTTGACAAAAAAGACCCACTCTGGTATTTTCTTCGACAAAGCCGTCTATGCCAAAGCCAAATGTTGTCTTATGTTGTTGCGTAATGACATACGATAGCAGATAGTATACCGTGGGCCGTGTGCCGCTTTGTGATGGCCGTACCGAAGAGTCAACGACAGATGTTTTGATAAAGCCATGAACACTCTGGTCAGAAATTACGTTCAGCTAACCAAACCGTCGGTTATGATGCTGGTCGTGACCGCCGGCGCTACGGCGCTGGTTCTGGAGGGCAGCCTTCTTGCCAGTCCGCTTAAGTTCCTGGCGTTTCTGGTGGGCCTGTTTCTTACCGGCGGCTGTGCCAACTCCCTCAACCAGTATCTCGAACGGGACATTGACTCTCAGATGACTCGAACCTGCGGGCGCCGGCCGTTGCCGCTACGCGCTTTGACCGCGTCGCAGGCCTTGATATTCTCGATCATTGCAGGCGTCGTCGGCGTTCTTCTGCTGGCTCTGGTTTTCAACTGGCTGACATCTCTTCTGGCCCTGGTGGTGATTATGTTCTACGGTTTTGTGTATACTCTGTGGCTTAAACCGACCACCAGCCAGAATATCGTTATCGGCGGTATTGCCGGGGCCATGGCCCCGGTGGGCGCCTGGGCGGCCGCGACCGGATCGACGGCGGTTATGCCCTGGTTTCTGTTCCTGATTATCCTCATCTGGACGCCCCCGCATTTTTGGGCGCTGGCCCTGCACTTCAAAGATGATTATCGGCGGGCCGGTTTGCCGATGTTGCCCGTTGCCCGGGGTGACCGCACCACACTGAACTGGATTTTCTATTATACTATCGCGCTTTTCGTCGTCAGTTTCCTGCCGCTGGTTGAGAATTTTGGCTGGATTTATCTGGCGGTATCCCTTACCCTGGGTGCGATATTTGTGAAAAAAGCCTACGAAGCCAGAAGGCTCAACCAACCGCATCTGGCGTGGGGCATCTTCCGCTACTCGATTTTGTATTTGTTTTTCCTGTTCCTGGCGCTGATAATAGATAAGTTCATTTAGCCCGAGTTGACGGTAAGGTTACGTCTTGAGGCAAGACGAGGGGAAAGTACTTGGCGCAGATATTTCCAGAGTGGACTAACAAACTGCCAACATATCTTGCTATCGGGGTACTCGTCCTGGCGGCGGCCGCGGTAGCTTTCGTATGGTACTATTTCTCCCCGTGGTATACGGATGTCGGTTACCGGCCGGTGCAGCCGGTGCCTTACAGCCATAAGCTCCACGCCGACGATCTGGGCCTGGATTGCCGTTATTGCCATAATTCCGTGGAGGTTTCGCCGCACGCCAACGTGCCGCCGACTCAAACCTGCATGAACTGCCACACGCTTATATTGCCCGAGAGCGAAAGACTCCTGCCGATCCGCGAAAGTTTCAGCAAGAATCTGCCGCTGCAATGGGTGCGGGTGCACAAACTGCCGGATTACGCTTACTTTGACCACAGCGCGCACCTGCGCGCGGGTGTCGGCTGTCTTAGTTGCCACGGTAACGTCGCCCAGATGAAAGTCGTCTCGCAAAAGCAACCACTGAGCATGGGCTGGTGCCTGGATTGCCACCGCCATCCGGACGAGCACCTGCGCCCCCGCGAGGAGCTGACCAACATGTACTGGCAGCCGTCGGCTGACCAGGCCGAGTATGCGAAAAAAGTGAAGATGGAAAAGAATATAAATCCGCCCGTTGAGTGTTCGGGGTGTCACCGATGAGCAATATCGACGTCGACAACAGGGGCGGCTACTGGCGCAGCCTGGAGCACCTGGCGGAGATGACCGCCCGGTTGCCCTCAGATACCGAGCACGTCCCAAAAGCACCATCCAATCCCTGGACGCGGCGCAATTTTCTCACGTTGATGGGTGCCTCGATGGCCCTGGCCGGGCTGGCGGGCTGCCGCCGCCCGGTGGATAAGATCGTGCCGTATGTCTCTCAACCGGAAGAGGTCGTCCCCGGTCTGCCGCAATACTACGCCACCACCATGCCGCTGGGCAATTCCGCCTGTGGCCTGATTGTTGAATCTCATGAAGGACGCCCGACCAAGATCGAAGGCAACCCGGAGCATCCATCCTCGCTCGGTTCCGCCGACTGTCTTACGCTGGCTTCGATACTGGGACTTTACGATCCCGACCGCTCCAAAAGCGTCAGGCACGATAGCATCGAGAAGAGCTACGCCGATTTCATCAGTTTCTGGCGCGAGCGGTTTGATACGTTTGCCGCGACCGATGGATCCGGACTGGCGGTTCTCTCCGAGGCCTTTTCATCACCGACCCTGGCGCGCCTGAAACGTGATTTCACAAATTCATTTCCAAAAGCGCGCTGGGTCGCGTACGAGCCGATCAGCGACGAAAATATGTATCGCGCCGTGCGGAATCTTACCGGCAAGAATTCCCGGCCGATTTTCCATTACGATAAAGCAGAAGTCATCCTGTCACTGGACTGTGACTTCCTGCAAACCGAAAGTGACAACGTCACCGCGGCCCGCCGGTTCGCCGATGGCCGCCGGATGATGAGCGCCGATAACGGCATGAACCGCCTCTACGTAGCCGAGTGCGCTTTCAGTGTCACGGGCGGTATGGCCGACCACCGCCTGCGGCTGAGAAGCGGCGAGATCGGTCAACTCCTTCTGGCCCTGGCCGACAAGCTGTCGCAGATGGGCGTCGACATCGGCAAAGTTCCTGCTGCTAGTAAAACCGTCTTCGACGAGCGCTGGCTGACGGCCCTGGCCGAGGACCTGGTCAGAACGAAAGGGAAGAGCCTGATTGTCGCCGGGCGACGTCAGCCGGTATGGGTGCATGAGATGGCTCTGGCTCTCAACGCCGCGCTCGGAAATGCCGGTGAGACCGTCAATTTCCACGGCATGCCCGACGCGCTGTTGAGTGACCGGGACAAATTTACCGGCCTCGTGAACGAGATGTCCGCCGGCGCCGTCGATACCCTCGTTGTGCTCGGCGGCAATCCCGTTTATGATGCACCGGCCGATCTGGATTTTGCAACCGCTCTCGGTCAGGTAAAACACACCGTGCATCTGAGCGCTTACTACGATGAAACGTCGCGTCAGGCCGAATGGCACGTGCCGCGCGCTCACTACCTCGAGAGCTGGGGAGACGCCCGGTCGGCCGACGGTACCCTGAGCGTCATCCAGCCCATGATCGAGCCGCTTTTTGGCGGGCATGCCGATACCGAGATATTCGCCCTGCTGGCCGGTGGACGCGACCAGCGCGGTTACGATATCGTCCGGGAGACCTGGCAGAACCTCCTCAAAGCCGGTGATTTCGAAAAACAATGGAGGAGAGTCCTGCATGACGGCCGGCTGGTCGACAGCGCCATTCCGCTGGAAAAATACCGCGCCAGAAAGTCCTGGCCAGAACTCTGGTCCGAAATACCGCCTCCACCCGCGGCCGCATCCGCAAACAGCCTCGAGATCGGTTTTTATCCTTCGCATCTGTACGACGGCCGGTACGCCAACAACGGCTGGCTGCAGGAGTTACCCGACGCCGTGACGAAACTGGCCTGGGATAACGCTGCCCTGCTCAGTCTGAAGACAGCCGAAGAGCTATCCGTGGCGAACAATGATATGGTGCGCCTTGAATTCGACGGCCGCAGCCTTGAGATGCCCGTATGGATTACCCCGGGTCAGGCCGACTACGCCGTCGCCCTGGCGCTGGGTTACGGCCGCGACGGTGTAGGCAAAATCGCTGACGGCGTCGGCTTCAACACTTATCTGCTGCGGACCACCGGGGCGGCTTCGTTCGGTCACGGCGCCGTTCTCACCCGCACAGGCCGTACTTATGCGCTGGCCAACACGCAGGATCACTCCCGCATGGCCGGGCGGCCGATTGTCCGTGAAGCGACTATTGCCGAGTATCGCGACAACCCGCAATTCGCCCGCGAGATGGTGCAGCACCCGCCGTTGAAATCGATATACCCGGACCATGACTACTCCCGGGGCTACCAGTGGGGTATGGTCATCGATCTGAACACTTGCATCGGCTGCAACGCCTGCACTATCGCCTGCCAGAGCGAGAACAACATACCGGTCGTGGGCAAGACCCAGGTCAGCGAGGGTCGTGAGATGCACTGGATACGCAACGACCGCTACTTTGTGGGCGATCCCGATGACCCGCGCATGGTGCACCAGCCGGTAGCCTGCCAGCAGTGCGAGAACGCTCCCTGCGAACAGGTCTGCCCGGTGGCCGCGACCAGCCACGACAGCGAAGGTCTTAATACGATGAACTACAACCGCTGCATCGGTACGCGCTACTGCTCGAACAACTGCCCCTACAAGGTGCGCCGGTTCAACTTTTTCAACTACGTCAGCGAAATGGCCGAGATCGTGCAGATGGCGCAGAATCCGGATGTAACCGTGCGGTCACGGGGTGTTATGGAAAAGTGCACCTTCTGCCTTCAGCGGCTAAACCGCGCCAAACAGCAGGCCAAAAAAGAAAACCGGCAGGTCCGCGACGGGGAAATTATGACCGCCTGCCAGCAGGCTTGTCCGACAAAGGCAATCGTGTTCGGCAATATCAACGAGCCGGACAGCGAGGTGGCGAAAATAAAACAGGCCGACCGCAACTATGACCTGCTCGCGGAGTTCAATGTCCGGCCGCGAAATTCGTACCTGGCAAAACTGACAAACCCTAACCCCAAACTGAACGGCGGGTCAAAAACGGGATAGCTGTAAAGACCGAGATCGATTGTGAGCACAACCACACACGAAATAACCGGCTTGCCGGACGGCGAGGCTCCCCTGCTGCGGGGCCACCAGACGTTCACCGGTGTTACCGCCAAGATAACCGGCATCATCGAACGTCGCACGCCGCCGGTGTGGTACCTGGCTTTCGGCGCCGCCCTCTCGCTGTTGCTCGTGCTGGTCGGCTCCATCGGCTACCTGCTTTATGAGGGCACCGGTATCTGGGGCCTGAACAATCCCGTCGGCTGGGGCTGGGCGATTATCAACTTCGTCTGGTGGGTTGGCATCGGTCATGCCGGCACCCTGATATCGGCGATACTTTTCCTGCTGCGTCAGCGCTGGCGGACATCCATCAACCGTTTCGCCGAAGCCATGACTCTTTTCGCCATCTCCTGCGCCCTCATCTTTCCGGCTATTCATGTCGGGCGCATGTGGGTGGTTTACTGGGTGTTTCCCATCCCCAACCAGATGAGCATGTGGCCGAATTTCCGTTCCCCTCTGTTGTGGGACGTCTTCGCGGTCAGCACCTATTTCACCGCCTCGCTGTTGTTCTGGTACACGGGACTGATACCGGACCTGGCTACACTGAGAGATCGCGCCGTGAAAAAAATCAAGAAGATAATTTTCGGCATCTTCGCCGTCGGCTGGCGCGGCGG
>CBFCYQ010000204.1:0-5666 GCA_965602205.1 uncultured bacterium
GCCTGCCCGGCCCTTACTTTAGGTGCTGTAACGGCCTGTATGTCAGCGCCTTAGGCCGGCCCCGGCGCACAGGCTATCGCCGCCCGATGCAAAGACACCTTTCCGATGTAGTGGTTTACAGCCGCTCAGAGAAGTAGGAGGAACTGAAGCACTATCGGAGAAGATACAGGCTAACGACCGGGAATAATGACCTGCGGACGTTTGACCCCGGCCCTTAGCTGCGTCGCCGCATCGATACAAGCCAACCGACCTTCGCATGAGACGAGCAGAGTTCGCAGCGCACCGCTGATGCTGTTCACGCCGAAACCGTCGGTCACCACCACCGCAAAATCCGGCTTGACCTTGTCGATGTCCTCCAGGTGTATCCCACCGACAATGAGGCCGGCGGCCCGCGCCGATTGCATCTGTGCCAGCAACTCACGATTGGCAGTGTCGCAGATCATAACATGACCGGGCTTGATTTCGCTGTTGTCGATTATCCCATGGGTGCGCCGGTCGTTGCCCCAGACACCCTGAACGGTAGTGCCGGTGTTCACGATGGTGCAACCTCTGTCGCTTACATCTTCGACCCGCCCCGGAAGCCAGGCATTCAAATCGAGTTCTTCCAGCAGAGGCTCGATTAGAATCGAGCCGTACTCAAGATTAATCTCGCGGACCCGGCCGCGAACAGGTGACCGGCAGAATCTGGAGCCACGGCTTGTCACCGGCCCCGTCGCGGCCAGCACCTGCTCCTTTTCGATCTCCTGCCCCGGTTCACACTTCAGGCAACGCTCGACATTCTCCGGGTGCACCTGCAGTTCGCGGATGACATTGACCGAATGCAGTCTGGCGGCATGCTCCTGCTTTTCCCGAACGACGACAGTACCATCCGGAAGAATCCTTTCGATCGTCCCCGAAACCGGCGATGCAAAGGTCTTGATTACAACGACGTAGGTTTTTTTCTCGGCCAGAACCTCACCCTGCAAAATCTCTTCGCCGACTTTCCTGGTCAGATACAACGGTAACTGGTCCGGTGTAACCTCAATCTTGTCAGCTATGCGCAGAAAGAAAGGGCGCAAAAAGGCTCGTGTACTCTTAGCAATAATGGTCTCTGGTGTTACTATTTCGCCGGGCTCAACGAGCACCTCGCCGGGAACGGCCAGTTCCCTCACAACGCGTATCTCGCCCTCGATCACTCGGTGAGAGAGATCACCTTTCTGATGCCGGATGGCCGGCTGGTGATCATCGGGGACAAACGCCGGCGGTCCCCCCGCAACCGGTCTGCCCCGGGCATCGGCGAAGAGCGAACCATGTTCGCCGCCAATTTTCACGTGCCGTTCTTTTGCCGTTACCTTGCCCGCTTTGATATCCAGTGTGGCCCGCTCGCCATCGTCGACATCGATGGTCACCAATTCGCCAAAGGGAACAGTCTCGTCAATCACTCTTGCGCGACTGGTTACTCCCTTGATGGTCAGTGCCGGAACTCCTGTTCTGGCTTTGCCTCGCCCGACCACCAGCCTCCCCAGCCGAATCAGTCCCAGTTTGTAGAATAACTCCAGTGCCAGTTTTTCATCCAGTTGCGCCAGAGCACCCAGATGCGGAAACATGAACACGCTGTCGACCGCCAGTTCCACCGACTCTTCCGGCTGGAGCGCCTGAATGAGAATCATCGCAGCCGTTTTGCGTGGAGAATGCGACAACCTCCCGCCGCTTCCGATGACGATGTCATAATCCTGAAAGACCGGGCCTCCGGCCTTTGGCCGACTGCGCTTTTTTTTGCGCGAGAACATGTGCCAGCCCAGTTCTTCTTCGGTGAGGCTCAAAGACTTTCCATACATCACGTTCAGGTGTTCTCTCACGGCTTCGCGAACTGCCAGCGAAGCCACGGCGCACTCTATTTTCGTGTCTTCGATAGTTTTTGGCAGGCCGGTCGGATTAAGAAACTTGTTACCGATGCGGTCAAGTAACTCCGCGTCGCTGATATCGAAATCTACCAGCTCTTTCACCGCCGCTATCCCTACCTGCCGGACCACGTTGAGAATACTGTAACTCATGCCGAGATTGGCGCTGACCGTTCGGAAAGCGCGACCCTTGTACGCCGTGAACACATCGGTCGTAGCACCGCCGATATCCACGGCCAGAATTTTGGAGCCAAGGTCTCTTGAAACCAGGGCCAGAAGCTTGCCTACCGCGTCCGGTGTCGGCAAAATAGGCGCGCTCACCCAGGTCTTGTATTTGTTGTAGCCCGGAGCACGTGACATGACGTGCTCAAGAAACACCTCGTGGATAGCGTCACGGGCCGGTTCGAGATTTTCCTTATTAGAGGCGGGGCGTATGTTGGGCACGGCATAAACCATGAACGCCTTGCCGAGTAAGTCCTGTACGAGTTCGCGGGCCATCACGTTCCCGGCGTAAATTATCGGCAGGAGAGCACCGGAGCCGATCTTGGGACGCAAATTGGATTGTCGGATAAGCTCCGCCGTGTGTACCGGGCCGAACACAGCCCCGCCATCGAAGCCGCCGGCCATCAAAACGATATCCGGTCGCAGAGTCTTGAGGATCTCAATTGTTTTGTATGGTGTACGACCGTCATCATGCGCGAGAACGTCCTGGATAATGGCCCCGGCACCGAGAGCTACTCGCTCCGCGCTCTTGGTGGTGACTTCGCGCACCAGCCCCGCGACCACCATAGCCAGCCCGCCCCCGGCGCTGGATGTGGAGAACAGCGGCACGGCAGGATGATCGTTTTCCAGAAGACGTTCACCGGTGCTTTTCTCGAGGGCGCGCAGAGCGTTGGTTACGCCGAACATGACGTCCTCATACGGTTTCTCAACAGTTGTCGGCTCTTCTTCCCGGAAGTACCGCCAGTCCGGTTGCTTCTTAAAAAGGATGGCCTTGGTAGTCGTGCTGCCGACGTCAATGACACAAAATTTGGTCAGATCTGGATTCATTAGATGCGCTCTATGACACGATTGATACCGCCAATCCTGAATTTATGTTGCATACGCCACCTTCACAAGCAGTTTCTGCGACGTGTGACACTTCTCTGATGACACAAACAGCCGATCGCACCGGTCACTGAAGTATCAGCGAGCGTATTGTGTCCGGCATGTTGGTGATGATGCCGGCGACGCCCTTCTTCGCAAGACTCTCGGCGAGCGATAGATCATCGACCGTCCACACCAGCACGGGCATTCCCAGCCGGTGCATACGGTGGATGAAACCGAACCTGACAAGACGCCAGTGGGGTGAGACAAAGTCGGCCCGGCAGCGGCGCAGCCTTGCACCTGGAAACAAGTCTCGGAATACGGTCCGTGGTGCATCGCCGATAAGCAGGCCCACCGTGGCCGGCGGTTCGACCGCCTTCAATCGCGATACCGTGACATCGTCGAATGATTTGAAGATGACACTAGACAAATCATAGTGTTCGCGGACAGCCCGGCAGACATCCTTCTCGTAGCCGCCCTCTTTGAGTTCAATGTCCAGGGCGATGCGTCCGGCGCAGACATGCAGGGTTTCATCGAGGGTCGGCATTTGACAACCCTGAGACTGTGCAGCTTGCCGTACTTCTTCCAATGTGGCCTGAGCAATTACGGTATCGGTTCCGGCGATGCCGGCGTCGTGATGGACGACGATTACTCCGTCGGCGGTGCGGCGCACGTCGAACTCGATGGCATCGGCACCCATTTCGATAGCCCGTTCAAACGCCTCGAGTGTGTTTTCACGGGCGGCGGCCGAGGCACCCCGGTGGGCGATAACCAGCGGCGTCCGGCGGTGAGCCATGTTTTCGAACGATATCACGTTTACCGGCTCCCGCGCGAGCGTCGATAGCAGTGGACGAAGCCCGCGATATACAGCACCAGTCCGATGGCGAGCAAATAGTAAAGGTATGGTTGTGGCATCTGTTCGTGGAAACCCGCGCCGGTGTCACGCATGAACGAGTACAAAATGGCTACCGTGCCCAATATGGCCAGCAGCCAGCCGAGAGGTGTCGGGCGGAAGGTGCAGCCGCAGGCGAAAAGACGTATGATGAGAAAGCCGGCGACGGCCATCATGAGCGCCACCAGTACCGGGGCGATCACCGGACCGATCCAGGGAATCGGCAGCAGGAAGAGCACATCCCAATCGAGAAGCGACGACGGCCAGTTGATGGTGGCTTTGAGCCAGACATAGAAGAAGATGTCCCAGACGCCGAAGATTATCACGAAGTAGCCGAACCTTTCCCAGAATCTTCTTGCCGCCACGGCGGCCACGGCCACGAGCATGACGAGGGTGGAGACTTCGCGGATCAGTTCGATGATAATGATATTGGTCGGCGCTATGCGCAGCGGGAAAGAGAAGCCTTCGGGGTAGTACAACTGCCGGAGGTACACGACCACGGCGGCTTCGAAATAGGCCATGGCGATGGCGAACAAGAGCGCAAAAGCAATAGTGCTGCGATAACCGACCCGGTACATGCATTAACCTCCCTTGCGGCACATGATTCAAGGTAGAACCGGTCGGGCCGGGCGGCAAGTTGTTTATTCGTCGCCGCCAGACTGCCTGGCTTTCCAGCGCTGGATGACGTCGTTGAACTTGTCATCGATATGCTGAATGAACCACTCGTCGATGATGGCTTTGCGGAAACGCCACTCTTTGCCGATCTTGGCGGCCGGGATTTTTTTCTCCTGCGCCCAGGTGTAGATGGTCTGCGGCTTGAGCTTGAGGTAAGCCGCGACTTCTTCAAGGGTCATGATGTCAGTTTCCAACGCCGCCACCCTTCCGCTGCTTATCCAGGTACGATTCGAACAGAGAGTCGGTATCGGCACCTTCATGCGGATTGCCGGGCTTGTTGCGTTCGGCGTTTTCGGCGAGGCCTTCGTCGACCTTATAGAGCAGTTGCTTCGCCGAGTAAATCAAGGCCGTGTAGAAGTTGCCCTCGTATTTGCGGAACAACTCAAACGGCTGGCCGCGGTCGCCCATGAAAGGCCGCAGATTCCAGGCGAGCTGGATGGCCACAAAAGCCATGATGACCACCCAGAACCGAAAAACCGCCACGCCGACCTGCGGGTAAATCGAGCGTTTTTCGCACGAGAAGCGCAAGGCGTCAACGACGGTCTTCATGCCGAAGATGCCGGAGAGGATGAAGATGAGAATATGCAGCAGTTGCAGGAAGTAGTAATTGCCGCCGGTCAGCAGGAAGAAGATGACGATAGGCGCAAAGGACACCATGATGGCCGTGGTGAGGACGAAGCCGGAGAGGATGATAGAGATCATGTGGGCCAGGCGCAGTTTGGAGCCGAGGATAAACTGGATTATGAAGAAGGCCGGAAAACAAATCAGCAGTACCAGCGAGAAGAGAAAGGATACTTTCGCGCCGGAGACGACGGCCTGCACAAAGCCGTGGTAGGCGCCCATGACCACGCCGTAGGCAAACGTGAACACGCAGAGCAGAACTAACTGGTTGAGAATGCGCGAGAAGACATCGCCTTCCTGGGTGATCTTTTCGAAAAACTCGTCCCGGTTCTGGAGGGCCGGGAAAAACTCAAAAGAAAAGAGCTTTTTGAGAGTCATGTGGCACTCCCCTGTTTATGGCTGTTCACCTTCAAGCTACAGTTCCCGGGCTGATTTGTCAAGTATTTTATTGTTTGTTGGTGTTTGTTAGTGTTTTCGCTACTTTATGTAAGCAGAGCGGCTGCATTTTCGCT
>CBFCYQ010000205.1:0-5646 GCA_965602205.1 uncultured bacterium
CCTGGTCGGGGTGAATCTGTCGTTGGCGTACTGGTCGCCGGCCGGTTTGGAAACCGCCGGCTTTGCTTTTATGGCTATGCTGTCTTTGTATCTCTATCTGCGGCGCAGCTGGTTCCTGATTGTCTCGCTGGCGCTGGCGGTCTGGATCAGGCCCGAGGGAGCCGTCATCACCGGTGTCCTGATTGTTGTCGAGGCCGTGATGACCCGAAAGGTGCCCTGGTTTTCGCTACGTTGCGCCCTGGCGGCGTTAGCCATATCCATCCCCTTTGTGGCCTTCAAAATTCTGTACTACGGTTCGATATTTCCGAATCCCTTTTTCGCCAAGACGGGACTCCATTTCGATCAATTGAGCAACGGCATCGAATACGCCGGACGTTTTTTCCGGCATTACGGCTTTTACGGAGTCGGGTTTGTCATTCCGCTGATATTCTTCAAGAAACTGTCAGCGACAGCCAGAACCGTCTGGTGGTTCACGATTCTCTACACATTGTATATTGTTCTCATCGGCGGAGACGTGCTCAAGGTCCATCGGTTTTTCATCCCCATCTTCGGCACGGCGGCTTTACTGGCGGCCCTGTCGCTGTGGCACCTGGTGGCGCGGCAGACCCGTAAGACGCAATACCTGGCCCTGTTCGTCATCGGCCCGCCACTGCTGCTCCTTACCTTCTATGCACCGAAGAAATTCGTCTTCGACTACAACTTGCTCGAAAAGAGGTTCGTGATCAAGATGCGCAAGATGGCCGAGAGGATCGAAGCCTCCGATCCAACGGACTTTTCGGTGGCGCTTTCCACGATCGGCCGGTTCAGTTACCACCTTATCGGCCACGATATTATCGATATGGTCGGCCTGACCGATTCCACCATCGCGCGCCATTCCGAAGAGCCGATCGAGGGTATGGAAACAACCTGGAAGGAGCAGAAGCACAGTTCGAAGTACCTGCTGGGGCGGGCGCCCGACTACATTCTGTTTTCCACCGGCATCAAGCCATCGGCGCCGGCCGAGCGCGCTCTCTATTTGTACCGTCAGTTTGTCGATGCCTACCGCACGGTGGGCTGGTATTTCCGCATTGAGGACAAGGACCGCTCAGGACTGGTCTTTGCGGTTTTCAAAAGAATGCGAGATGTTGAGGGGGAGATCGTACCATACTATCCGGTCGAGTACGTGCAATTGTATAAGCTGGGGTTGGACGAATACGTCAAGGGTAACTACCCAGAAGCCATCAAGTATTTCAATCAATCCTTGAGAGCCTCCATCAAGCCCTATAATCCGGCCGTCATCTACCAGAAGGCGTTTTGCCATATGATGCTGCAGCAACATGAGGTTGCTCTCCAGTTGATGAACAACGTTGTCGGCCAGGATTCCCTGGTTTTTCAGGCCCACCGCGACCTCTACATGTATGCTCAGTTGGTAGATGATACCGCCAAGGCCGAGACGCATAAGCGCTGGCTGCAGCAGTTGGTACCGTGGTATTGGCCTCAGATAAAAGCTTATGTTGACCAACAGGTTAGAGCCTCCCGCGAGCGCCGGACGGGGGCGCAGAGATAATAAGTTGACAAAGGTAATTGTCGATATATATTAGTGAAGCCCATTGACAGGGATAAAAATGCGGGAATAGCTCAGTTGGTAGAGCACCACCTTGCCAAGGTGGCTGTCGCGAGTTCGAGCCTCGTTTCCCGCTTGTTTTTAGGCGGCATAGCCAAGTGGTAAGGCAGAGGTCTGCAAAACCTTTATTCCCCGGTTCGAATCCGGGTGGCGCCTTTTTTTTACCCCCACCGTAATTGTCTTAGCGCCAATCTCATAGCTCGCCGGTCCGGTCGAGCCTGATGAGCTTGTAAGCGACATCTCTGACCGGCCGGGGATGCTGGAGAACGCCTGCCGTTTTCCGACATAATCATTAGAAGCGACAAATCCGTACCGGATTGTCACCCGGTCCGACTCCAATCCGCCTGATTGCATCGCCGTCCATGTACACTGCCATAGGTGTCAGACAGGTCAAAGGCATCAGGCGCGGAGATATCAACTGCTCTTGAAGGAGGGCTTTATCGCCGCAACGCGGGCAGGGCAAGGGAAAAGGCGTGTCGACAGCTATAAAAAGTCTTGACAGCAGGATTGATTAAGTTATAATTAGATATACAGATACGCTAGTCTACCTTAGTAAATGCAGCGACTGGTCCCCACAGGACGGACCGACAATTCACAGATCTCGAAATGAGATGAACGTAACACTGTTTTTCAATAAAACGCAGAGAATTTAACAACTAAATAAAATACTTTAGCGCTTTGCGAGGAGGAGGTATGCGCAGAAGAATTACCGTATTGGCGGTGCTGGGATTGCTCCTGCTGATGGTGGGGTCGGCGCACAGCGCCACCTATACCGTCCTTAACACCAACGACAACATTTTCTCGAGCACTCTGAGGTTGGCCATCATCATGGCCAACGCAAACAGTCCTGCCAAAGACACTATCAAATTCGCTATTCCGGCTGCTGGTGTCCAGACCATAACGCTGGGCAGCGAGCTTCCGGCGTTGACAGATCCGGCCGGTGTGCTCATCGACGGTCTCAGTCAAGGTTCGGCCGACACGGGGACTAGCGCGCCGAGCACGTTGAGCCTGCTAATTCAGATCAACGGCAACCTGGCGGGCAACGCGCGCGGTATCTGGATAAAAACATCGAATAACGAGATCCGCGGGCTGATCATCAACGAGTTCAATTACTGCGGCATTAACATTCAGGGCGGCGCAGGTGAAGAGGAGATGGCCCTGAACAACCTGATTCGCTGGAATATCATCGGCCTGGATCCCTCTGGAACGATTGTGATGGGCAATGGCCGCGGTGGATGGCATGCCGGTGTATCGATTACGGCCGGTGACCATGGCGCCGGGGTGAACGGGCCGGGTATCGCCCAGAACAATACAATCCGGGAAAACCTCATTTCCGGCAATAACCAGGAAGGCGTCTCCATTAACGGCCCCTATTACCCGGGTGATGTTTCCTTCAATACGGTTTACGGCAACTACATCGGCTGCGATATCACCGGTATGCTGGACAGGGGCAACACCGGTGAAGGTGTCTGCATGTGCGAAGGGACGCATGACAACCGCGTGTGCAAAAACGTCATTTCCGGCAATGATTATGACGGTGTCGGTATGCAGGGTTTTGGTGCCGACAATATCCAGACGATCAGTAACACCGTCGACAGCAACATCATCGGTCTGACTTATGACGCGTCGAATCCACTGCCTAATAGCGGTCACGGTGTAACGGTGGGCGAATATGGTCAGGGCCAATGGGGTTTTGCCCAGCTCAACACCATCGGCCCGGCCAATATCATTGCCAATAATGGCAAGGCCGGTGTGGCTGTGTGGGAAAGCCCCATCAATACGGCCAACGCCGACGGCAACCCGATAACCAAGAACTCCACCTACGATAACGTAGGTCTTGGTATTGACCTGCAGAGTGATGGTGTGACCTTGAACGATCCGGGTGATGGCGATAACCTGGGTAACCAGGAGATGAATTTCCCGGTTATTGCCGGCGCCACCATTACAGCAGGGACGACCAACATGACCGGCACCTGTGAACCCTCGGCATTTACCGTCGAGGTCTTCAAGGCCAAGGTCGACCCAAGTGGTTACGGCGAGGGACAGACATACCTTGGCAACGCCGGCCTGGACGGCACCGGGAACTGGACATTCACCACGACGTCTCTAGTTTCGGGAGATTATGTAACGGCAACGGCGACCGACGGCGCCGCCAATACCTCGGAGTTCTGCGCCAATGTGCAGGTCACCGGCGGCGGCACCACCGACTGGGACTGCGATCAGAATCCCCCGGACGGCAAGACCGGCGGCGGCTGGGAAACGGAGAGTAATGCCGACTGCACGGTGGCCGACCCGGCTGCCTGTGAGATGGCCTACTGCGGTACTATCAGCGGCATTTCGGACCATGATTGGTGGGAGCTTACCATTCCCCCCGGTGGCGCCTGCATGAGTCTCCATATAAGGGTGTTTGCTAACGCGACGCCCGGGACCTATGCCTACGGCGGCGGTCTCAACCCCATGGTGACGCTTTTCGGAAGTGACTGTGTTACCCTGGTGGCTTTCAATAACGACTACAATGGCACCTTCCCAAATTGCGTCGGCTTCGATGCCCAAATTGACTATTCTGCTCCCGGCAACTGCTTCCAGCCGGATGAGACGGTCTATATCAGGGTAACCCCTATGCCCGGAACCTTCGGCGATTACCTGCTGGTAATCAACTGCGCCGACTGCGAGTGCCCCGAAGAAGGAGACTGCGACTACTACAAGCCGGTCTTCGAGGACTATGCCCTGGCCGGCGTGCCCGACTTCGACCAGAAACGCACCCCCTGGACGTTCACCCCCGGCGGCGCCGATTACAGCTACTGCGGGCCGGTGGCTCTGGCCAACTGCCTGTGGTGGTTTGATTCCAAATATGAGTTGCAGCCTCTGGATCCGAAACCGTTCTATCCGGACCCGGGGCACGTGCACAACGACCACTATCCGCTGGTTGAGTCCTACCACCCGTTGCAGGCGTGGGACGATCACGACAGCAGTAACGTCGTGCCGCTGGTCGACTCGCTGGCCCTGTACGCCTATACCGACCAGGGCGGCAATACCGGCACCTTCATCATGGATCTGGCTAATGCCGCCCACAGCTGGATTGTCAACAAGGGCCTCGGCGGAGCCTACACGGTCAACGTCATCCCGGTCAGCGCCGAGCCTGAGATGGGCTTCGAATTTGTCAGGAGCGAAGTGTTGCGCAGCCAGGACGTTATCCTCCTGCTGGGCTTCTATCAGGAGAATCCGATGTCCCAGTCCTGTGAACGGATGGGAGGTCACTACGTGACGGTAGCCGGCACCTGTAGTGACGATGTTGACTCGTGCGTCTGCATCTCCGATCCATACTGGGATAAGAATGAAAGCCATCCGCCCGGCGCACCGCACGCCCCGCAGGTGCATGACGACGCCCAGTATGTCTCAGGCCCGCACGGGACGATACAGCACGACTGGTATGACGTCATCCCGGTGCAGTGCTTACCCGTGAGCGGCATGTTACCTCCGGCCGTGGTGGAACTGGCCAATTATCCCGTTAACGCCGGTAACATCATGACCTCCTTCTACGGCCAGAACCCGTCGGATCCGAACACCGACCCGGTGCCGTACACCGGCATGACGGTGCACACGGTCATCGAGTGGGCCCTGATCATTTGTCCGATGCATGAGGAAGACCAGGATGGTGATGGCATCCTCGACACTGATGACAACTGCCCGACGATCTTCAATCCGGGCCAGGAGGATGCTGACGGCGACGGCTTCGGTGACGTGTGCGATCCGTGTACCGATACCGACGGCGACGGCTACGGCGACCCGGGTTACCCGGCCAACACGTGCCCCGACGACAACTGCCCGGACGACCCCAATCCCGACCAGGCCAACAACGACGCCGACGCCCAGGGCGATGTTTGCGATCCTGATGATGACAACGACGGCATCCTTGACGACGGTGATGCCAGCGGGACTATCGGCGATAGCCCGTGCACCGGCGGCCAGACGCAGAACTGCGACGACAACTGCCAGTTCGTCTATAACCCGTCACAGGCCGACAGCGACGGCAACGGCGTCGG
>CBFCYQ010000206.1:0-5617 GCA_965602205.1 uncultured bacterium
ATATCTACTATCGCGGGGCTGACCATCTGCTGAATAGCCAGCCCGGTGTGTAAAGCCAGCAAGAAAACCACCAAATCGAGCCGCCCGGTCTTGCCCTCGCTGTATGCCGGATCTATCAGACCGGCCGCGTGGCGCGCAAATGTCCTCGCCCGTCTCGATATGTATCTTTTAATTCTCGGAATCCTTAGAGCCTGCACCCACAGATCGGCAATGTCTGGATGACCGGCGAGGCCCTTTGCCTTATGCTGCTCGGCCAGGAGGCGGACGAACTCTGATGGAGTAATCGAATCGCCCACCTTGGCCGTTACTTGAGCATCGTGCCTCAAGCTGATCTGCTTGACCAACTCGAAGAGGATGTCCTCTTTGTTTTTGAAGTGGAAATAGACGGCGCCCTTGGTCAAGCCGGCTTTGCCGGCTATTTCGTCAGTAGTTGTCACACGGTAGCCCTTCTTGACAAAAAGAGCGCAGGCCGCCTGGAGGAGCTGCTCCCGTCGCGTCCGGGCCGGGAGTTTGGGGCTCTGCTTAATCTTTTTCGCGCTTGCTTTCATAGTTTATCCAATCACACCATATACATACCTACCGGTAAGTATCTAATATATATATCCAGGCTCTGCTGTCAACAGGTATTACGGGAATTGCGTGAAAAAGTCTCCGATCCCCTGCGGCCGGCCCTACAGCCATTTCTTTTTGCGGAAGAAGAGGACTAGGGTAAGGATCACGATCAGAATAAGCACGAGCGCGAAGGCATACCCGTATTCCCAGTCCAACTCGGGCATGCTGCCGAAATTCATCCCCCAGAGACCTACCAGGAACGTGGGCGGGATAAACAGGACGGTAAAGATGGTCAGGAACTTGATGATTTCATTGGTCTTGGTGGACACCGACGAATAGTACACTTCCAGGGACGAGGTGAGGATTTCCCGGTGAAAATCCGAAATATCGATCACGCGCAACAGGTGGTCATGGACGTCCGAAAAATAGACGGCGGCCTTTTCTCCGACCAGTTGGTGCTGGCCGCGCGAAATCTGGTTGACAACTTCTGTCTGCGGCAGAACGATGCGCTTGAGATGGACCACGTCGCGGCGCAGAGTATAGATTGACCGAACGGTGTCCTCGTCAGGTTGCCCCAGGACATCCTCTTCGATCTGCTCTATCTCATATTCGAGAATATCCAGGGTGGCATTATAATTATCCACGATACTGTCAATCACGGCATGGAACAGAAAATCCACCCCCCGCGACATCAATCTCTCGTCCCGCTCGGCACGGTTGTGCAGATAGTCGAATATGCGGTGTTCGTAGTAGTGGACAGTGACGAGGCTGTTGCGACTTAAGAACAGGTCGATCTCACTGCTCTTGAGACCCTCTTCCCTGCCAACATAGTCGACGACAGGAAAAACCAGAAACAGATAGCGGTCGTAATCGTCGACCTTCGTTCGCGGTTTTTCGGAGATGACATCCTCGATCGCCAGCGGGTGAAATTTGAAATCGTGGGTAAGCACGTATGATTCCTGGTCGCTCGGCTTGCACAGGTCGACCCAGAGGACCGAATTCTCAACCGCACCCAGCCGATCAAAATCGGCAATGCCCTCGATGGTCTTGACACCTTCCCCGGGGAGATAGTAAAAGGATTGAATCATACTTTCTCCTCGTTATCCACCAGCGTCCCTTCCTCCGAAACGCGATCGAGTATGTATTCGTCCTCGTGCTGTGCTTTGATCTCGGTGATGGACACTTTCTCCATGTGGAGGAAGATGTAACCCATTATGAATACCGGGAGCAGGTCCAGGATGTGCAGTCCGATGGCGAACAAGACGGCGTCCGAGCGGCTCACGGAGAAAGCGGCCAGCGAGGTGCTGACGACCACTTCAAAGGTGCCGGCGTTTCCGGGAGTGATAGGAATCATGACCGCCAACTGGTTGATAATCATGACGGCGATGGCGGTGGCGAAATTCAGCCCGAAGCCGAACGATCTCATGAGGAGGTAGATGGTCAGGATATGGGCCAACCATTGCAAAAGTGAGTAGGCCAGCGAAGCGAAGAGATGCTGGCTGGAACGAAGCATCTCAATACCCTTGGTAAACGAGCGGATGAACTTCTTAACGGTGATGTACAGCCCCGGCCAGCGGCTGCGGAAGTGCCTCTGCCCGAAAGCCTCCATACTGCGCTGATAGTGCAGAAAAAGGTACAGCAGTATGACGACCAGCGCGGTGATGACGGCGATTATGATACCCACCGACCGGTACCTCTCCGGGAAGACAAAACTCACCGACGTCACGATCAGGAAGAGTATCAGACTGATCGCATCAAACAGGATCTCGAGCAGGATAGTTGAAAACACAAAAGTCTTGCGCAAACCCTCCTTGCGTGAGAAGAGAAACATGCGACCGACCTGGCCGGTCAGGGCCGGCATAACCGAGTTCAGCACCTGGCCGGCGGAGTACAGAAAGACCGCCCTTGTAGTGCGAATGACCTTCTGTTGCGAGACTATAAGTTTCCAGCGAAAAGCCCGGAACATATAGAAAGCAAAAGCGCAGATGACGGCGGGAATAAGGTAAACGTAGTCAATGCGGAAACACAAAGAGCGCATCTCCTCGAAGGTGACATCCTTGAAGCAGAAGGCCAGCAGGCCGACGGCGATGAGCGAACCCCAAAACTGTTTTTTCTTGAAAATCATCAAAACCAACTATAACCCGCCAAATATCAAGCTTTAAAGATAGACGACGGCTCGAGGAGTGTCAATTAAATTAACGGGCGTCGGCGGGGAGGGCGTCAGAGGACCGCGACCTGGTCCTTTTTTATCCAGCCCCGCCGTTTGTTCTCGAATAGAACGTCGTAGTAGTCTACGGTTTCTGAGATGATCTCGACAATCAAACCGGGGGCTCCCTCCAGTTCAACGTCGGACTGGTCTGACGGCCCGGTATGGACGTTCGCGTCCTCGGCAATGATCACCGCCCGCCGGGTCAGATAATCACTACGATACTTGAACGTCGTCAGGCCGGATGACACCAGCAGTAAGATCAGCGAGACGACGGCACCGATGCGCACCAGGGAATTGCTGAAACCCAGGCCGAAGCGAACGCACAGGATCAGGACGAACAGGATAAAAAATATCGACGAAAGCCAGGCCAGCGCGTCGAGACGGTGCCCCCCCACCAAACCGGTGAAAAAAGTCCGAATGGGATTTAGCTCGACGCCCTCCATCTGAACGCGCGAGAACTGCCGCACGAACTCCAGGTTGTGGACGATATCCTGATCATCGGGCGCCAATCGCCTGGCCTTCAGGTAATAGAATACCGCGTGGCCGAGATCGCCGTTTTTGAAGTAGGCATTGCCCAGGTTAAAATAGAGGCCGGCCGACTCCACCCCCTGGTTGAGGACACTTAAATACAAGCGTACGGCGCTGGAGTAGTCCTTGTTCTGATAGAAATCATTGGCCATCGCGAATTCATCAGCCTGGGCAGCCGCCGCCCCGCTGATGAACAGGACCGCCGACAGAAGGCAAAGCGATACGGTCAATAAGACAATTCTACGCAAACTTTACCGCCTCCAGCTTTATCATGATTTCTTCGGCCGCCGCCAGTGATTCGGCGATGTCCTGCTGAGTCAGAGAGGTCGGGGCGAAACGAGCATAATCGCATTTCTGCAGGACGCCGACGGTCTTCTCGACCAGAGCCTCATCATCCGTGTTTTCGGCGAGCAATCGCCCGATGCCATCAACCGTCAACCCGTGAGGAGAAATATTCAGCTTGTCGGCCATGTACGCTATCAGGGTCAGGTGAATCTCGGCAAAGAACTCTTCGGAGGATTCAGGATGGGCCAGCGACTGAGCCTTGGCAAGACGCTTTCTGGCCATCTTACTGGCGGCCTGGGATCGGGCCAGGCCGATATTGCCGGCCAGTTTGTCACGGCGCCGGCGCACCAGGACCAGCGAGGCCAGCAGTACCACCGGGACACCGTTTACAATCAGGTACGTTGGAGTAACGAGCAACAGGTGCCCGGGCCGTGTGGTGTCGCCTATATCCTCCTTGATATAACGTATATCCCGCGACTGGGAGCTGATTGTGAGATCGGGGCTGGTGTAGGGCAGGTCCGCGGAAGCGGCATAACCTTCCGGCTTGATGGCTTTGATGCGGATGGGTTTTGTGGTCAGATATTTGTACTGCCGCGATTTCAGGTCAAAGTAGCTGTATTTCAGCGCCGGGATTTCCAGATCACCCGGCCGCCTGGGGATGAAAACCTCCTCGTAGATTTTCGCCCCGCCGATTTTATCTTTGAGCTTGGAGATACTCTCGTTGGTGGAAGCCTTGTAGATGCGGAACTCATCGAGTTGCGGTATGACCGGTTCGGCTATCGACTTGATATTACCGGTTCCTGAAATCCTTATCGTTACGGTCACCGGCTGGTTCACTTCTACTTCGCGTTTGTCAGCCCGGGCACTGAGGCTGAAGGCGCCGATGGTACCGGTGAAATCGGCCGGACGGCCTTTCTCGGGCAACGGCCGGACTTTGAGCTTGATAGGCTGGCTGCGCACTGTCACTTCGACACCCCGGCCAAAAAAGTCACCGAACGCACCGAAAGGATCCCGACGTCTGCTCTTGGCGGCTACGGTCGTGCGAATCGCCGCTCGCCCCACGGTTAACTCCCCGGTCTGGGTCGGAAACAGAGCATACTTACGCTCAATAACCTTGTACTTGCGATTGTTGATCACCTGGTAGTAGGCGGCCTTGTTACCCAGGACTTCGGTCCAAAAGCCGGTCGTCGTCGGTTCGCTCAACTCCGGGCTGCCATAATGCTGAACCCCAATATAGAATTTAAGCGTCAGGGTGACCTGCTCATTGACAAAAGGACTCCGCTTGTCGACATCGGCTTCCAGAAAATAGTCACGGGTACCGCCCTCTTCGTCAGCCGCTCTGTCTTCAAGTTGTCTCGAGACACTCGAACCGGATTTAAGGACGGTCAGATGGACCTCGTTCCCCTTGTAGCGCTTATTGTTATAGACAACCGCGACGCGGTCGATGGAGAACGTCCCCGGTTTGGTGGGCAACAGCAGGTAACGATAGGTAACCGAAGAGCTGACCTGCCCGTTGACAATGCTGATATTGCTCGACCGGCCCTGGGAGTAGACCTCGAACATAGACAAAGTGGGCATTTGCGGCGGCGGCAGATCCTGAGTGCTGCCGGAGACTTCTATCTCCAGCACCGCCTGTTCATCCATCCCGATGGTGTCACGGTCAAGCGACACACGCACCACCGTGTCATCGTCAGCCCTCACGCCGGTCGCGCCGGTGAGCGCGATCAGGACCGTCGCGATAACCAGCTTTGTTATCAGAGATTTACTCATTCAGAAGCTACCAATCCTTGCCGGTATATGCTTTGGCCCGGGCTTTGTGCTTTATCTTCTTCTGAACATCCAACTCATCGTCTTTCAGGGCATTCAGGATTCGCTCGGCATCTTCTTTGGAGATTTCCTTTTCATCCCGGGGCTGTGGCTGCTGCTGCTGTTGTTCCTGCTGCTGGTCTTCATCCTGCTGGCTCTGCTGCTGCTCCTCTTTTTCCTGCTGATCCTGATTTTGCTGCTGCTGGTCCTGTTGCTGCTGCTGCTGTTGTTTTTGCT
>CBFCYQ010000207.1:0-5563 GCA_965602205.1 uncultured bacterium
TTTGCGGTCGATGCTATTTATGAGGCCGTTGCTTCCGGCATCAAGGTAATAGTCTGTATCACCGAAGGCCTTCCGGCTAACGATATGATGAAGGTCTACCCCTATCTCAAGGAGAACGGTGTGCGCCTGATCGGCCCTAACTGTCCCGGCCTTATCTCCCCCGGTGAATCCAAACTCGGCATCATGCCGGGTAATATCTGTATCAAGGGGAACGTGGGGGTTGTCTCCCGGTCGGGCACCCTGACCTACGAGGCCATATGGGCCCTGACTCTGTCCGGTATGGGGCAGACGACCTGCATCGGCATCGGCGGCGACCAGGTTATCGGCACCAACTTCATCGATTGCCTTGAAGGCTTCGAAAATGACCGTTCGACCAAGGCGGTCGTGATGATCGGTGAAATCGGCGGTACCGATGAGGAAGAAGCTGCCGCGTTTTTCAAAAAGCACATGACCAAACCGGTCGTCGCCTTTATTGCCGGTCAGACGGCTCCTCCGGGAAAGCGCATGGGCCATGCCGGGGCGATCATTTCCGGTGGCTCGGGCACGGCGGCGGAAAAAATCGCGGCGCTGAACAAGGTCGGCATACCGGTAGTCGGTTCACCGACGGAAATTCCGGCGGTCCTGAAGGAGGCCATGCAGAAAAAGAAAAAGACCGCCGCAAAGTCGACTAAAAGTGCCCCGCGAAAAACTGCTAAGAAAACGGTTGCCGCAAAATCTCCCAAAAAGAAAACCACCGCGAAGAAAAAGGCGACGAAGAAAACAACCACTAAGAAGGTCGTCAAAAAGGCCGCCCGCACGACTACGCGAAAGAAGACAACCACAAAGAAATCGACGGGCAGGAAAAGGAAGTAAGAGAACTGCGCTTTTCACGTATAACACAGGATAGTACAAAGGATACCGTATGAGCGAATCACCGCGAGCCGGCGAGAGCGAACAACAGACGAAGCCGAAGAGTAAGTACGATTACTCTAAAGGACCTCTTCCCCTGGACATCAACCTGGGCTGGTGCAAGGCGTGCAACATATGCATCACCTTGTGTCCCCAGCAGGTCTTTGAACCTGACCGTGATGGCAAGCCGGTGCAGGCCCGACCCGATAACTGTACGCAGTGTACGATTTGCTGGACCCACTGTCCGGATTTCGCAATAACCTCCAATTACAAATGATCTGGGGTTCGATAGATGGATAACAACAGACTGAGACTTTTACAGGGAAACGCCGCCTGCGTTTACGGGGCACTCTACGCCGGTATGCGCTTTTTCGCCGGCTATCCCATCACTCCCTCAACCGAGATCGCCGAAGTCTGCGCCAGGGAACTTCCCCGGGTCGGTGGGCGCTTCATACAGATGGAAGACGAAATCGGCTCCATTGCAGCCGTCATCGGCGCTTCCGTTTCCGGTTTCAAGGCCATGACCGGCACCTCGGGTCCGGGCTATTCCCTGATGCTGGAAAATATCGGCTATGCCTATATGTCGGAGACGCCTCTCGTGGTCATCAACGTGCAGCGCGGCGGACCGTCGACGGGTCTTCCCACGAAAGTCAGCCAATCAGATACCATGCAGGCCCGCTGGGGATCTCACGGGGATTATACCGCTATCGCCGTGGCTCCCTCGACCGTCAATGACACCCTCACGGAAACTGTGCGCGCCTTCAACCTCGCCGAGCGCTTCCGCACCCCCGTAACCGTTCTGCTGGACGAGGTCATTGCGCATAGCCGGGCCATGGTGCATATGCCGGTAGCGGGCGAGTATGAGATAGTCAACCGTGTCAAGCCAACCGGGCCTCCCGGGGAGTTTGTGCCCTTTGAGATCACGCCCAACCTGGTCTCACCCATGCCGGGCTACGGCGAGGGGTACCGATACAACGTTACCGGCCTCACGCACGACGTCCACGGGTTCCCGACCAATCGCGCTGATGAAATCTTTGGAAAACTGGACAAGCTCAAGAACAAGATTGAAAACTACGTCGACGAGATAACCAAACTGCGCGCTGAGATGATGGACGATGCCGAAATCGCCATTATCTCCTATGGGTCCGTCTCCAGGGCGGCCCTTCAGGCGGCGTCAATAGCCCGCCAGGCCGGATTCAAGGTCGGCGCCGTCCAGTTGTATACCATCTGGCCATTTCCGGACAATGAGATCCGCGAGTTTTGCAGGAACTGCCGTAAGGTAATCGTCGGCGAATTGAACATGGGACAGGTCGTACATGAGATAGAACGCGTCCTCGGCGGCGATGCCGAAGTCCACTCTCTGCAACGTTACGATGGCGAAATTCTCACTCCGGCACAAATGCTTGAGAAGCTCGAGGAGGTGCTCTAATGGCTACCGTAGACAAAAAGGTGCAACAGAAGTCCAGTGTCATCCTTGACTACCTCCGTCCCGTCAAGAAATTCCCCAATGTCTGGTGTCCGGGGTGCGGCAACGGTGTCGTGATGGGTGCCTTCATTCGGGTGATCGATAAGATGGGCCTGAGCAAAGACGAGGTTGCCCTCGTCTCCGGTATCGGCTGCACCAGCCGCCTGCCGGTCTATCTGGATTTCAATTCCCTGCATACCACTCACGGACGAGCTCTGCCGTTCGCGACCGGTGTCAAGTTCGCCCGGCCGGATATGAAGGTCGTGATCATCACCGGTGATGGTGATGCTCTGGCGATCGGGGGCAACCATTTCATCCACGCCTGCCGCCGCAACATCGATGTGACCGCCATTCTCATCAACAACTATATCTATGGCATGACCGGCGGACAGGGCTCGCCAACGACCCCGTCCGGCGCCTTTTCGACCACCACCCCGTACGGCAATGTCGAAAAACACTTCGATCCGTGCGCGTTGGCCGCTGCCGCCGGGGCGACATTCGTGGGGCGCGGTACTGTCTACCATGTCCCGCAACTGGAGAAGATGATTACCCAGGCGATAGAGCACCGCGGCTTCTCACTTGTAGAAGTAATATCCAACTGCCACACCTATTACGGGCGTCTCAACCGGCAGGGTGATCCCGTGGCGATGCTGCAATCGATCAAGGATAACGCCGTCCCGGTAGGCCGCTCGAAAAAAATGACGGAAGAGGAACTCAAAGGAAAACTAATCATCGGTAACCTGCACACGGTCGATAAGACGGAGTTCTGTGACGAGTACCAGAAGGTCGTCGATGCCCACAAGGTGAAATGAGGTAAATATGGCTGGTAAATTGCTCGATAAGATTGAGGTCCCGGGGGGACGGTTCGAGATGCGTCTTTCAGGATCCGGCGGGCAGGGGATGATCTTCGCCTCCGTTGTCATCAGCGAGGCTATCGGCAGCGACGAGGGCAAAAACGTCGTGCAGTCGCAGTCGTACGGCCCCGAGGCGCGGGGTGGTGCCTCCAAGGCCGACGTCGTGGTCTCCGACGCGGAGATCTTTTACCCCAAGGCTATGAAGCTCGATTTTCTGCTGGCTATGACCCAGGAGGCCCTTGATAAGTACTACGGGGATCTCAAAGAGGGCGGCACGCTGATAATTGACAGCGGCCTGGTAACGGAAGTGCCGACGGACAAACACTATGGTATACCGTTTACGCGCCTGGCGCGCGAAGAAGTCGGGCACATTATGGTCGCCAACGTTATCGCGCTGGGAGCCATCTGTGCAGCTACCAAGGTGGTCGGCCTGGAGGCGCTGACTCGGTCCGTATTGGCCAGGGCGCCCAAGGGTACGGAAGAAAAGAACAAAAAGGCTCTTGAGATAGGGCATCGCGAAATGCTTAGACTGCTCGGCGATTAGACAAGGAGTTGCGTTGAACAGAACCCTGCTCATTATAAAACCCGATGCCACCGGACGGCGGTTGGTCGGCCGCATTATCGACCGTCTCGAAAAGGCCGGCTTCGATATTGTGCGGATGAAGATGGTCAGGCTCACTGAAACCGAAGCGCGCCTTTTTTACGCCGTCCACGAGGGCAAACCGTTCCTGGATTCCCTGGTCGCGTTCATGTCGTCGGGACTGGTGGTGCCCATGGTGCTGGAGAAGATAAATGCCGTTGAAGACCTGCGGACATTGATCGGGGCCACCAATCCCGAAAATGCCGCCTGTGGCACTATTCGCCAGGAGATGGCCTTGAGCATTGAGAAGAACTCGGTGCACGCTTCCGACTCGAACGAAAACGCAGCCGTGGAGATTGCCTTCTTTTTTGAGCGGGATTGACAGTCAGCGACCGTCGCTGAGACTGATATAAACGGGAAAGAGCTAACCTCTTACGCGGGCAGCGGCTGTGCCGGATAGTTCCGGTAGCTGCCGGCAGGGGCGCAGGGTATGCAAATGGAAGTGGCCTACGGTAAGGCCAAACTGAAATTCGAGATCCCGGATACAGCTACCGTCGATCTTTATGAACCGGCGGCGGCCGACCGGATTATCGACTATCCGGATTTCACCTCGGCGTTTGAAAGGGCCGGCGGCGACAGGTTCCTGGCCGGTGAGGCCCCCTTGATTGTTGTCAACGACGGTCATCGGAATACACCCACCCCGCAAATTCTCGAGTGGCTCGATCAGTACAAACCGCACCTGTTGGATTCAGCCCGCTTTCTGGTGGCGGCCGGAACTCATAAGCCGCCCACAGAGAAGCACTACTCCGTTATATTCGGTCAGTACTATGACCGGCTGGCCGACAGAATAAGCGTGCACAAGGCCACCGACCTGACCATGATGACAAAGATCGGCGAAGACCGGCTGGCGCAGGGAGTCTGGCTCAACAAACTGGTGCTGAAAAGCGAGAAGGTGTTTATTATCGGCTCCGTCGAACCACACTATTTTGCCGGCTTCACCGGGGGCCGGAAAGCCTTTTTCCCGGGGCTGACCGACCGGAAAACGATCGAACGAAACCATAATCTGGCTAACTCACTCGACGCTGCCCCTCTCCGGCTCGACGGTAACCCCATGGCCGAGGATCTCAGGCGGCTTAGAAAAATGGTTCGCATTGACCGGCTCTTTTCCGTCCAGGCTGTCCTCGATGCCGAACGTCGGGTTTGTGGAGTATTCTTCGGCGATCTGGACGAGGCCTTCTCACAGGGTGTGACCCTGGCCGAGAAAATCTACGCCCGGAAGATTTCGCGAAGTTACGATGCGGTGGTCTGCGAGTTGCTGCCGCCGCTTGACGGCAGTCTCTACCAGGCTCAAAAAGCGCTCGAAAATTGCCAGCGGGCCGTCAAAGACGGCGGCGTCGCGATTGTCATTTCGGCCTGTGACGGCGGTATCGGCTCAAGAGAGTTCTACGACCTGGCCCAGCGCTGGGATGCCGCGAAGAATGAGGCCATTGACGGTAAGGAGCATTTCGGTTCCCACAAACTCTCCCGGGTGATAGGCATCTCAAGACGAATTCAGGTCAGGTTGCACTCGAATCTACCTGACGAGGAGGTGCGGCGGGTATTTTACGAGCCCCTGGCTGATATCTCACGGTTTCTGGCTTCGCGGGCCGAGAGCGCCCGTGATTTCGCTGTCGCCGTCGTGAACGACGCCGGTAATACGGTGCTGACAGAATAGACAAAACCAACATTCAATAAGTAGGAGGTACACAAGACAATGAACAAGAAGATTGCGGTAAT
>CBFCYQ010000208.1:0-5465 GCA_965602205.1 uncultured bacterium
AACAAACCTGCCGACGGTGGTGCCGCGAGCGCGGGATCGACATAACCGGAGCGTGCGAAGAACGATGGTTCATCAATTACGATTACCGGGGCTGGCATTTTGACAATGTCTTTCTGATCGGTGACGCCGGCGGTTTTGCTTCCGGCCTGACCGGTGAAGGCATCTACTATGCGATGTTGTCAGGAAAGGAAGCCGCCCGGAAAATCATCGACCCGGCCTATCCCTGCCCGGGGATTGAGGAAATTCTCAGGAAGAAGCGCGCCCAGGAAAGACTGTTGCGGCTGATGCAACTCAACGGGACTTGCCTGAACCTCTACTTTCGCATTCTGCTTAACCTGACGCGTAGCCAGTGGTGGGCGAGACGGTTTAACAACTTCTTTTTCTGAGCGGCGTCTCTGCCAGGGCCGGTCGAGAGGCACCGCCACGTGATTCGCGGGGGAGGGGATGATCCAATTAGTCGGTCTTTCTCCTTGACAGGATGATGCCGGAAGGGTATATTGATATTGATCCTGCCGCCACAGGATCATTGCATATCACCGCTATCACCCCACCGACTAACACTTAATCGCCGTGTTATTGCGACGTGAACTCTGTCCCCACGCTTTTATGCGCCGCTGGAGTGCGGAACACTAAACATGGAGGGTCCTATATGAGATAAGATCCGTGGGGATTCAAAAGTAGAAGAAACGTAAGACCAAAGCGTTTGTAGAAAACGGAACACTGATCTGTTCTGCCGGGGACCGGCCGTGAGGTCAGGGACTGACCGTGACTTGCGGCGCAGTCCAAAGTCTCTTTGGTCCGCACACGCTTACCTATCATTCCAGGATCGACGGCTGTTCCGGCGTGGACGGTGTTTCGGCATTTCGCAAACTGCTAAGACACATTTCGTAATGCGAATCGCCCGAAGGTCTAACCCGCCTTCGGGTTTTATGTTAGCCCATAACCTGTAGGGGGCATCCCATATTTCCGCCTCAGGCTAACCGGGGGAAAAAGCTTCCGCCTGCTCAATCGGTTCACAATCTCCGGCATAATCTGCTGTCTGCCAACAAAGTAACGCTTCGCTCCGAGAAGTCGCTCGTTGCGGCACTGCCCTTGCAACGTCCCCAAGAGGCACCGAAAAGCAACATCCAGAGAAGGGACGTTACGATGAAGGTTAAGTTTGTGCTGACTATGGAAGATTTGGTGGTCGACGATAACGAGATTGAACAGGTGGTACTGGACTGGGAGAGCGAGGTCGATCAGCAGGAAATCCTCGAGGTTTCCCACCAGTGGATATCTTCCAAGAACTTCCTTACCCAGAGAATGGAAGGCCTCACCCGGGTGGGCGAATCGTCTTTAGTCATAGAACCCTTAGAAGACACCGAGCTTGAGGATGCCGAAGAATATTGATACAGACCTGCTGGCCGTTGTCCAGGATACTTTCGATAAAGCATCGGCTAAAGCGGATGAATACTCGGGTGTGCTGGGTTCGGTCAAGGGCACCATCGTCCACCACTTCGGGCAGAACGGCCTCATCGCCGCTTATGTTGTCCTGGCGGTGGTGGTGCTTGTCATAATAACCCGTCTGACCAAAATCACGTTCTCGACCATCAAGTATCTTGTCATCCCGGCGGTGGCCCTGGCCTTTGTCGGCGCCTACTTCCTGCCATACTCATTTGCCGCCCTTCTGCCGGTCACTGTCACCATATCTTCGCTGGTGCTGCTGTTCAAGGGCTAGCCCCACACTCACTGGCAGAAACCCCTTACCGTCCCCGTGAAAATGCATTTTGCCATAATACTGCAAGAGGTTTAATCGCCCCATGATCAACGGTTTATACTCTCCGCCCGGTTCGGCAGGGCTCTTGCAGGACTACGTTGGTGAAACGCACTTCCTAAACGGCAGTCGGTCAGTCGCCAAGCGGCGCTAATTCGGTACGGCTGCATAGCGGGATGAAGGCATGTCCGAGAAAAGAACCTGCATAAACTGTGGTCGCCGGTTAGTCAGAAGAAGAGGAGTCTGGCTCTGCCTGCAATGCAATTCCCCGGAGATTGACAGTACCGCTATTTTCAAGGACGATCCGGAGCAATCCGACTATGTGTTCATCGAGTGTCCCGGAGCTACCCTGTACGAGGCGGGCACCAATAACGTGGTGGCCGGGGTCAGTTTTTATGATGACGACGATCCGAGCAAAGGGTACGAGATTATTGACAAGCCGGTCTTTGCGCCGAACCACACGCACCGCCGTCGAATAAAGAAAGAAGCCTTGGGCAGTATCCGGCGCTGCCAGGCTTGCCAGGATTACACCATCCGGATGCGCCGCAAGGAGGGGGCGGATTTCTTTATCCCGTCCTATAAGCACCCCGGGCGCAAAAAGCTCAAATCGATTCAGCACACCCACTACGAACCATAATCCGGCTGATTATCGCTTGACAGGGTGATGGCCCGCCGGATAAAAACCGTTTGTCCGCCTGTCGGCGAGGGCCTATATTTGCTCCATGAATCCCGAGCAGTACCCTGACTATATGGAACTGGCCCTGCGAGAAGCCGAGCTGGCCTTTGAAGACGATGAAGTGCCGGTGGGCGCGGTCGTGGTTTTTGAGGGCAAGGTCATCGGCAAGGGGCACAACCGTACCGAGGGGCTGCACGATGCCACGGCCCATGCTGAGATGGTGGCCCTGTCGGCGGCTTTCAATCATTTCGGTGACTGGCGGCTGGAGAACTGCTACCTGTTTTCCACTTTGGAACCGTGTGTCATGTGCACCGGCGCGGCAGTACTCTCCCGAATCAAAACCATCGTCTATGGCGCCGCCGATCCCAAGTTTGGAGCCTGCGGCTCGATTTCCAATATCCCCGAGGAAAAGAAGCTCAACCACCGTATCGAGGTCGTCAGCGGCGTGCTGGCCGACCGGGTGGCGGCGATGATGCAAGAGTTTTTCCGCAGGGTCCGCGACGGCAAGGAGAAAATCAATTGATACCGGCCGGTGTAACAGGGACGGCCCGGTTCGAACGGGTGCGGCTTTTCGCCTTGCTTTTTCTGGTAGCCGCACCGGCGATCTACCTGGTGATTATCTACACGCTACGTTTTTCCCAGCGGTCCGGCGGGGAATATGAGATGATGCTCTACATTCTTCTCATCGTGGCCATGATCCAGCCCGCCGCTTATCCGTTTATCCAGAGATTCCACCTGACGATGCGGGGCAGACACCGGGAGCCGGTCATGCAGCCCGACCAGCTTTTTTTCACGCTGGCTATAATCAAGTTCGCTTTTGTTGAGGCCATCTATATCTACGGCCTGGTGGTGGCTTTTATCTCGGGGATTACCAACAATGCCCTTTACTTCTACGCCATAGGCATCGTATGGACGTTTATTTACTGGCCCCGCCGGGGCGCATATGAACACTTTATGGAGAAGGCTCATAAACTATGAATACCGACCTTGACGATTTCGATGTTGATATGAACCGCATTATTGTGCGGCCGCTTTATTTCGGCCTGTTCACCAACATCCTGATTCCGATGGCGCTGATACTGGTCTGTTACTACCTCAACAACCGTGGCGGCATCGGCAACTCGATAGGTGATTTCGCCAACACTTTGTTTTACTTCATCGGGGCCCTGGCCGTGGTCCAGTCGGTTTTTGTCCTGTGGTGGCGGATGAAGCGTTTCGGTCAACCGATGATTCGTCGGCGGGAGACGTTCGAGCAGGACCTGCTTACGGGAGTGCTGACTGTCTCGCGGCCGATTTTCATCGTCATTGCAATCATCTCGGTTTACGCCGTAGTCTACTTCTTTTTGACCGGGCGGTTTCGGGAAACGGTGTTTCTGATCTTTTTCTCGTTTATCGTATTCCAGGTGGTGCGTCCCCGCCACGGGCAGTTGAAGGGCCTGATCGCCAGGCAAAAGAAGCTGGTCGAGCAAAGCCAATTTCTGAGTTGAAAGTAGTCGAAGCACCCGAATCGCCGACCTTGCCGGGCCGGTCCCGGACAGGAGTGCCTGCTTCACATCCGGTTCCAAGCTCCAATTACCGCTTTACATCCGGAACGGTTTGTATAAATTAGTGTTTCTTAAGCTGTCGCTCACATACCCGAGCGCCGACGACGGAGAGGTGGCTGAGTGGTCGAAAGCGGCGGTCTCGAAAACCGTTATACCTTCGGGTATCTAGGGTTCGAATCCCTACCTCTCCGCCATAATTTCTGCGACTCGCGCAACTTTTCTATTGACAGATACTTATAAGTCCACGCTTTGTCCACGGAAAGCCGTTGCGGTCATATTGTGGCCGGCTGGTAGCCTATACCGCCCTCGGTGTCACTTTTCGCTTCTGAGGATGGATTCGGCCCGCACTCACCAAACCCGGATATAAACTATCCCCATACTCCTGAATACCGTTATAAAAATCCAGTTTTCTGAAAAAATCTGGATTTCACTGCCATGGCCTGGCAGTGTGATGTGCTATATTAAGCTCAGTGGGATGGCCTCTCTGAGGCTCGACTCCGGAGGCGAAACGCATCGCGTTGTCATTATTGTACTTGTTTGCCATAAATAAGAGCACAGTTTGCTGTCTTCAGGCTTGGCCCTTCGCGCCTGTGGTCAAGAGAGGTCGGGTTAAACTACTATTGACATACTCGGAGTAAAGGTTATACTATACTATATAGTCAATCATTACATCTTGGGAGGTGGGATAATGTCCGCAAAGTTCTTAACATTTTAAATGGAGGAGGGTAAGATGTACAAGCGAGTCTTAATGCTTGCCCTGGTTTTCGTATTCGTGTGTCTGCTCAGCAGCCACGCCTCCAGACTCTACACTGAAGCGGCTCTTAGTCGACCGTGTGCAAACTGCCGCCTAGAGTTCACCAGCGATTCAATTACCTGGGAACCGATTTTCCCGCGCGAGTCTTACCACTATTTCGTTGTCGACACCGATGATATGGCTGTGATTAAGTTGGACATAGCGTTTAAGGTTTCCTCGGTCGACACCGGTGTGACGTTGCTGGTCGACACCTGCGATGTAAGAATGGGCCTTATCGCGCACAAGCTTGATACGGCGGTCTACAGCAACGCCGAGCAGTACTTCTACTGCGTGTTTTTTACTTCTGATACGGCCGCCTATGACGGAGATACGCTCTTCGCGGTCAGAGTGCGCATCAACGAATGCCTGAGCGTCTCTGACAGCGTTAGCGTACGTTGCGTCGACACGGCCGGTTACGGTAGCAGCCTTTTTGCCTACCCTTCGGGTCGCACTTACAACGCGGGAAATCTTGTTCCGGGATATCGCTATTACGAGACACCATATGCCGATTTGAACGTGACCAATACTTCCATCAGTACTGGTGACATCGTTGACAGCGGCTATGTTGGGGGACCAGTAGCGGTCGACATCTATCTCGTCGACATCAACTTCGCTCACTGGGGCGGCTACAACTTCGTCCTGGGTTTTGACCCGGAGCTCGACTTCGACTCCGTCACACCCGGGTGGTCTTCAGGAAAG
>CBFCYQ010000209.1:0-5452 GCA_965602205.1 uncultured bacterium
TCCAGCCCGGGCGTGGTGGCGGCGATAAGCGGGTTGGGACTGTTGCCGATAGCGCACACGACGGCATCCACCTTCATGCGGAACTCGGAGCCTTCGATAGGCACCGGTCGGCGGCGACCCGATGAGTCCGGCTCGCCCAGTTCCATGCGCAGGCACTCGATTTCTTTCACCCAGCCGTTTTCGTCACCGATGTACTTGGTCGGGAGGGTCAGCAAATTAAAGACGACGCCCTCTTCCTCGGCGTTTTCGACTTCTTCCAGCCGCGCCGGAAGCTCCTGCCGTGAACGGCGGTAAACGATGCGGCTTTCCGCACCCAGCCTGAGGGCGCTACGGGCGCAGTCCATGGCGACGTTGCCGCCGCCGACCGTCACCACATGCAAGGCGCGCTTGACGGGGGTGTGGTATTCGGGAAATTTGAAACCCTTCATCAGGTTCAGCCGGGTCAGGTATTCATTGGCCGAATAGACGCCGTTGAGGTTCTCGCCGGGGATGTCCATGAACCACGGCAGGCCCGCGCCGGAACCGACGAAGATGGCGTGGTATTCTTCGAGAAGCTGGTCGAGGGTCTTGGTCTTGCCAACCACGAAATCGGTGCGCACGCGAACGCCGAGGCTCTTGAGGTATTCGACCTCGCGCTCGACGATGACTTTCGGCAGACGGAACTCCGGGATGCCGTAGACGAGCACGCCGCCCATCTTGTGCAGGGCCTCGTAGATGGTCACTTCGTGGCCGAGTTGAATCAGGTCGCCGGCGACGGTCAGCCCGGCCGGGCCGCCGCCGATAACGGCTACCTTGCGGCCGGTCTTGTCGGCGATTTTGGGGATTTTGATCTCGCCCTGGGCGGCCTCCCAGTCGGCCAGGAAACGCTCCAAACGGCCGACGGCGATCTGGCCTTCTTTCTTGACCAGGACGCAGGTTTCTTCGCACTGTTCTTCCTGGGGACAGACGCGCCCGCAGATGGCCGGCAGGCAGTTTGTTTCTTTGAGGATGCGGATGCCTTTTTCAAAGTCGCGCTCGGCGATGGCCTTGATGAACCCGGGGATATTGATTTCCACCGGGCAGTTGGTCACGCACTTGGGCTTGGGGCACTGGATACAGCGCAGCGCCTCCTCGACCGCCAGTTGCGCCGTGTAACCCAGGGCGACCTCATTGAAATTATGTTTACGGACCACCGGCTGCTGCTTGGGCATAGCCCGCCGGTTAAGGTCGAGTTTCTTTTTTGCTTTTTTCTTTTTCGCTTCAGCCATAACCTCAAACCCTTAAGCTTGGTGACACTTTCGTTGACAGGCGCTGGTGCGCATGGGGACTACTTCTTCGGGGACGTAGGTCTTGCGCCGCTGCAGAAGCTCGTCCCAGTCGACTTCATGACCATCAAAATCCGGGCCGTGCACGCAGGCGAACCGGGTGGTGCCGCCGACACTCACGCGGCACACGCCGCACATGCCGGTACCGTCGATCATGATCGGGTTAAGACTGACCCAGGTGGTGATGCCCAGCGGTTTGGTGGCGTCCGACCCGCGCTTCATGGCGTACGTGCAGCCGTTGATAATCATGCGGTCGACGGTGATGTCGAGGTCGCGAATAATCTCCGGCAGGCGGTCAATGTGGCCGCGGTAGCCCTTGGAGCCGTCGCGGGTGATGTGAATCAGCTTGTCGGAGATGCCGGCAAAGCGGTCCTCCCAGTAAAACAGGTAGGAACTGCGGCCTTCGATAATCGTGATGACCTTGTTGCCTTTTTCCTTGAGGGCGCGGGCGATGGGGAAAATACTGCCGATGCCATAACACCCGCCCATACAGATAACGGTGCCGTAGTTCTCGATTTCGGTGGCGTTGCCCAGCGGCCCGGTGACGGTGGGGATGCTCTTCCCCGCCTCCAGCAGCGAGAGCTGGTTGGTGGTGTGGCCGATGTTCAGAAAGATCACGGTCACGGTGCCCAGGTCGGCATCCCAATCGGACAGCGACAGGGGAATCCTCTCGCCCTCCTCCGACGCCCGCACGATGATAAACTGACCCGGTTTGGCTTCCTGGGCTACCTCCGGAGCCTCGAGCGTCAGGATGTGGACGTTGGGCACAATCATCCGGCTGGCTATTACCTTAAACATTCGTTTTCCTTATTCTTACCGGCTGCGGGTTAGGGTTGACGGCTTCATTGTGACACAGCGCCACGTGCAAAGTGCCCGGGGCCTGTTCTTTGACAATCCGGGCCGGCCAGGTACGCTTGCACCCGGCCGAGATTACCTCAACCGTATCGCCGTCTTGTATCTTCGCCTTGCGGGCATCGTCGGGATTGATGTCTAGGGTCTCGTCCGAGAAGAGCATACAGGCGCCGGCCACAAGACCGGACAGGGGAAAACCGCGATGAGAATGCTCGGTGTGGGTGACGCTGAAGATGAAGGGCATTTTCTTGTCGGCCTTCGCCGCTTTGACAGGCTTGGAGGTCGGCAGACTCAATTGAGCCTTGCCCGCCAGCGGCCGGGCCTTGCGCTCGGGTTTCTTGAGGTCTTTGAAACCGTCGACAAGTTTGGCGATTTCTTTGTGGACGTCATTGACCGTGGCATAGTCAAAACCGCCAACCCCGAGTTTTTTGGCGATGCGGGAAAGTATCTGCCAGTCCGGAAGGGCGTCGCCCGGTGGGTCAACGGCCTTGCGTACCCGCTGGATGCGTCCTTCGCCGTTAACGAAGGTGCCGTCCGATTCGGTGAAAGTCGTCGCCGGCAGCACCAGGTCGACGTGAGTACTCTCACCCGGCGGATAAATATTCTGATAAATCACGTAATCCGCCGCCGGGCCGCCGTTAGCATGCGGCAATTCGCCGATGACATACAAGACTTTCAGCTTCTTATCAGAAGACAAAGCCAGGGAGTTCCATTTAGCGGCGGTCGTTGGCAGTTTCGCCTTCCAGGCCGTCTTCAGTTCAGTGAGTTTCTTGCGGCTGCTGACGGCATCCCCGCCCGGCAGAATCTCCGGGTAGGCACCCATGAGCACGGTGCCGAAGAAGTTGTTCTGCGCCGGCAGCGGCAGGACCGCCGCCCCGACGTTGTCGGCCAGTTTCTCGACCGCCGTTAGAATATCCGCGCTGCGGTCATATTGCAGAAATTCCGAACCCAGCAGAATGACCGGATGCGTATCGGCCTTGAGGAGTTCCGCGATCTCGCCGAGCTCGACGTCTTTGCCTTTGGATTTCCGGGCCGCGGCGGCTTTCGTTTTCGCCGTCAGGCCGACCAGCGACTGCAAGGTTTCCAGCCCCTGCCCGGGAACGGGTTGCACCCACTTGTGGGATATAAGGGCAAAGCTGTGGTCGCGCGGGTTTATGCTGACAATTTTGGCGCCGCGCGTGACCGCCTTACGCAGCTCGACGCCGACTACTGACCGTCCGAAGCGCGTGTCCAGCCCGATGCACAGCACCACGCCAGCCTTGCGGACATCCGACAGAGGCGCGGCCCGCCGGGCGAGACTCAAATAAGCATTGAAGCCGTTGCCGTAAAAGGCGCGGGTGGAAGTGTCGATATTGTGCGAGTTGACGGCCGTGCGCATAAATTTCTGGGCTGCGTACAAATCTTCGTTGGTGCAGTTGGGCGATATGATCATGCCGACCTCGCCGGGAGCGCAAGCCGACAGCTTTTCGGCGGCTGCCGCCACGGCCTCGTCCCAACTGATCTCGGCTTCGGTGCCGTTGATGTTCTTGTATGGATGCCGGAGCCGTCGCGGACCGCCGACAGACTCAGTGATGCAGAAACGGCCCTTGACGCAAAGCTGGCCGTTGTTGACCAGGTCATCGTCGCCCGGCAGGCTGCCGATAACGCGCTCACCTTTCACCAGCAAGCGCAACTGGCAGCCGACACCGCAGAAGGAGCAGGTCGTGACGACTTCCTTTTCGGGTTTGCCTTCCCAGGCGCGGGCCTTCTCGGTAAGCGACCCGGTCGGGCATACCGACACGCAGGCGCCGCAGAACTCGCAGCCGGCCTCGTAATGGCTCCGATTGAAGGCGGGCCCAATAGTGGTCTCGCGACCCCGGTCGTTGAAAGCCAGCACGTTGGCCGTGCGCAACTCCTGGCATACGCGGACACACCGGCCGCAGAGGATGCACAAATTGTAATCCCGGTCGTAAAAGGGGTCTTCCTTTTCCACCGGTAGCTGGCGGTAGTAAATGGGATACTGAATATCCTTGATCTCAAGATAGTCGACGACATCCTGAAGCTCGCACTGACCATCATTGGAGCAGTAGCGGCATCCGGTTGTGACACCGCTCTTGCGGATGGTACCCATGTAGTCACAGCATTGTTCCTTTTCCCCGCAGATCAGGCAGCTCGAGGGATGCTCGCTTAAGAACATATGAAGGATCTCTCGACGCGTCGCCTGAACCTGGGCGGTGTGGGTGCGAATAACCATACCGTCCGTCACCGGCGTGGTGCACGCGGTGGGCAGGTTGCGCATGCCCTCTACCTCGACCACGCACATCCGGCAGCCTCCGTACGGCGTCAGTTCCTCCTGGTAACAGAGAGTGGGGATATACACGTCATGCTGTTGGGCCGCTTCGAGGATGGTCAGGCCTTGCGACACGCGGTAGGGCTTGTTGTCGATGGTGATATTTACGGTCGTTTTTTTCTGTTTCATGACGCCCTCCGCTCAGATTTAATGACGATGGCGTTGCCGGCCAGAGGATCGAAACGGCAGACTTCGTAACAGGCCTTGCATTTTATGCAAAGCTGCGGGTCGATTTTGTGCAGTTCCGTTTTGGTGCCGGTGATGGCACCCGTCGGGCAGAGATCGACACAACGCTGGCAGCCGTTGCACTTTTCCGGATCGATGAAGTATTCGACGAGTTCTTTGCAGCCGGCGGCGGCGCAGTACTTCTCCTTAACGTGTTCAAGATACTCCGAACGGAAATAGCGCAGAGTCGTGAGCACCGGGTTGGGCGCCGTCTGGCCGAGGCCGCAAAGCGACGCTCTTTGCACTGTTTCAGCCAGGGCCTGAAGCCGGGAAAGGTCCTCCGGTTGTCCCTGACCTTTGACGATTTTCTCGAGAATATTGACCATGTGCCAGGTGCCTACCCGGCAGGGCACGCACTTGCCGCAGGATTCCTTTTGAGTGAAATGCAGAAAATAGAGTGCCAAATCGACGGCGCAGGTCTCTTCATCCATGACGATCAAACCGCCCGACCCCATGATGGAACCGGCAGCTGTCATCGATTCATACTCCACCGGCAGGTCCAGAAACTCTTCGGACAGGCAGCCCCCGGACGGCCCGCCGGTCTGAACGGCCTTGAATGGTTTCCAGGAACCGCCGCCGATGTCGAAGATGATCTCGCGCAGCTTTGTGCCCAGCGGGACCTCGATCAGTCCGCCGCGCCGCACCTTCCCCACCAGCGAGAAAGTCTTGGTGCCGTAGTTGCCCTGGACACCGTGCTGGCGATACCAGGCCGGGCCGTTGCGCAGAATATTCGGCAGCGTCC
>CBFCYQ010000210.1:0-5452 GCA_965602205.1 uncultured bacterium
GGGGGGGCGTAAGTACCTCACCGACCACGGCATCGACATCGGCCTCAGGCTGTCGCAGTACTACCAGGAGGTCAGGAGTGGCGGCGTCGACGAGAACGGCGAGTACGGGGGAACGATGGATTACCGGCTCAACGTTGACACGAACAAGCTCTTCGGCACTTGGAAAGGTTTTTCGGTCATCATGCATGCCCGGACGCGGTTCGGGAAAGATGTCAACGCTGATGCGGGTAACCTGGTGATCCAGAACACGGGGCTGATGATGCCGAAACCGGGTGACTACGAGGGTACGAACGTTACCGGGCTCATCGTTTCGCAGTTTCTTCCGTTCTTCGGCGGGCTCGCCAACGTCACTGCCGGCGTGCTCGACGTCGTCGATACGGTGAACGGCTTCTTTCCCAACCTGGGCTACGGACAGGAGGGCTTCTGGAACATCAACAGCACCGTCACTTCCCTACCGTGGTTCGGCGCCGTTAGAGGACTCTCCTTGTATGGCGCCATTTTCTCAACCATCAATCAAGAGTTCAAGATGCCGCAGAGCGGATTTCTCGTCACCGGGACGGAGAACGTGTCGACGAAGTGGGGCAGCCTCTCGGACTCGTTCGACGATGGCGCTTGGATGGCCGCCTTCCACAGGTTCTACTGGAAAATCGACGACAAGATGGGCTACTTCATGGTCTTCGGCGGCTATTCAACCAGAGAACAGAAGTCCAACGATCCGCGCGACTTCATCATCGTCCCCGGTCAGGGCATTGAGAACGACGAGGAGAAAAATCCCTGGAACATCGCCCTATATCTTTATCAGGATCTCTGGCAGGCACAGGGCAATCCCAATCGGAAGATTACCCTTTTGACCGGCGGGACTGTCGGTCCGGACGATCCGCAGTTCGCGCAATATCACGTTTTCGCCAACCTTGAGGCGTATGGTCTCATCAAGTCACGCCCTCATGACCGGATGGGAGTGAGCGGATGGAAAAACTGGCTCTCCGACAATGTTAAGGATCTGGTGTCTCCGCTGATTGAACTCCGGGATTTATATGGCTTCGAGCTCTACTACAACTTTGCGATCACCCCGTGGGCCCACCTGACAGCGGACCTGCAGTTGGTCGAGAACGAGTTTAAGGACGACGACTTTGCGGTCATTCCCGGCGTTCGGCTCGTCATAGATTTCTGATTTTACACTGTCGGTGGAGAAATAGGACACCCATCTGGTATACGCCCCCCCAGGAGGTGCTGATTAAGGCAAAGCTCTAGAAGCTGACTGGCCAGGACTGGGGGGCGACGACATACCACCCAAAAAATTAGGGGCAAATGAAGACGGATAGATAATAGTCCAATTGGTGTGGTTCCTCATGGTCTTCACGAGGAAACAAACCATGAAAGGAGCAAAAACCATGAAAGGAGCAAAAACCATGAAAGGAACAAAAACCATGAAAGCGACCGGCAGCATCGCGGTATTTGCGCTGGTCTCAATCCTGTTTGTTGGCGGGGCATGGGCAGCCGATCCCGTGGGAGAGCACGGACGCAGTTCAGGCAAGAAAAACCCGCTGAACAACGTCTACTTCGGCGAGCAGCACCTGCACACGACCAACTCGCCCGATGCGTTTGTGATCGGGACCCGCGGCTCCTGGGAAGACGCCTATAACTGGGGGATGGGTAAAGAGATCGAGCTTTCGACGACCAAGGAGAAGGTCAAGAAATCAACTCCCTATGATTTCATCGCCATCACGGATCATGCCGAATATTTCGGTGTGATGCCCTCGCTCATCGACAAGGACAGCCCGCTCTACAACACGGAGCTGGGCAAGAAAATGCGCGACCCCAATGCGAAGCCAAGCGACCCGGATTCCGCGATCAACCAGATTCTCGGCTCGCTGGTCAAAGGCAGTCCAATGAAAGAGTTCGTCAGCCCCGAGCTTTCTACCAGCAACTGGAAGCGCTACGTGGAAACGGCCAATAAGTTCAACCAACCCGGCAAGTTCACCACCCTGGTGGCCTGGGAGTGGACCTCGATTCCAAACGGCCGCAACATGCACCGCAACGTGTTCTTCCGCGACAAGTTTCCGGAGGCCCCGTTTACGGCCTTCGATTCCATCCACCCGGAGGATCTGTGGACCTTCCAGGAAGTTCAGCGCGGCATCGGGCGCGACAACCTCGCGATTCCCCACAACGCCAACGTGTCCGACGGCTGGATGTTCTCGCCCAACAAATTCCTCGGTGGCCCGATGGACGCCCGCTACGCCAAGCGTCAAAACACCAACGAGCCGCTGATGGAGATCGTCCAGACCAAGGGCCAGTCGGACGCTCACCCGCTGCTGTCACCCAACGACGAGTTCGCCGAGTTCGAGATGTTTCCGAACATGATCAACGTGGGCATGCCAAGCCAGGTCAAGTACGGCTACATGCGCCAGGGGCTGGTGGAAGGGATGATCAACGAGGACAAACTCGGTTCCAATCCGTTCAAATACGGGATCGTGGCCGGGGCCGACAGTCATGCGGCCTACTCGCCCAATGAGGAGTTCAATTTCCACGGGACCCATGCCCTCCTCGACGACACGCCGAAGAAGCGTCTGAACCCCAACAAGAACGCCTCCGGCGACGTTGCCGCGGCGATGGGTTCGGCCGGTGCCACCGCGGTCTGGGCGGAGGAAAACACCCGGGAAGCCATATTCGACGCGATGAAGGCCAAGGAAACCTATGGCACCTCGGGCCCGCTTATCCGGCTGCGTTTTTTCGGCGGCTGGGGCTATCCCAAGAACCTCGTGAACGATAAAGACTTCGTCAAAAAGGCTTACGATGGCGGCGTGCCCATGGGCGGCGACCTGCCGAAGAAGGCCGGCAAGGCGCCGACCTTTGCCGTCTGGGCCTTGAAGGACCCCGAGAGCGGCAACCTCGACCGCATCCAGATCATCAAGGGCTTCATCAACAAGTGGGGCCGGGCCGACGAGAAGATCTACGACGTGATCTGGTCAGACGAGAACAAGCGCCAGATCGACAAGGCCACGGGCAAGCTGCCGCCGGTCGGCAACACGGTTGACGTCACCAAGGCCACCTACACAAATGATATCGGCGCCACGCAGCTTCGCGCCGTATGGACCGATCCAGACTTCGATCCCGGGAAGCGGGCTGTCTATTACGTACGCGTGCTGGAGATCCCGACACCGCGTTGGTCCACCTATGACGCCGTTAAACTCGGCGTACCGCCTCTCGAGGACGTCCCGGCCACGATCCAGGAGCGCGCCTGGTCTTCACCGATCTGGTATACACCCCCCCGGGATGTGCTGATCAAGGCAAAGCTCAAGAAGCGGACTGGCGAGCACTGGGGTGTGTCGACTTACCGGCACTCAGAGTGAGCTTCGGGCTTCAGCCACAAGCATTGGCCAAGAAATAGGCTGACCGGTCCTGGTCCTCATGTTGACCCATGAGGACCAGGACCATGAGCACCAAGACCGTGAGGAGAAAAACCATGAGAGGAGCAAAAACCATGAGAGGAGCAAAAACCATGAGAGGAGCAAAAACCATGAAAGGAGTAAAAACCATGAGAGCGGCCGGGAGCATCGCGTTGTATTTGCTGTGCTCAATTCTGGCCGTATCCGGGGCTTGGGCTGCGGACCCTGTGGGAGAGCCCGGACGCAGTTCCGGCAAGAAAAACCCGTTGAACAACGTCTATTTCGGTGAGCAGCACCTGCACACGGTGAATTCACCGGACGCCTTCGCCATGGGCACCCGCAACACGCAGGAAGACGCCTACAACTTCGCCAAGGGTAAGGCGGTGAAAAAGAACACCAGTGGTGAAATGGTACAGAAGAAGACCCCCTATGACTGGGTCGCTGTGACCGACCATGCCGAGTATATGGGAGTGTTCCGGCAGTTTTTGGACCCGAAATCGGAGGTCATGACAAAGGCGAAGGACAATCCCATCGTAAAAATGATCATGTCCGGTGATCCAAAAAAGGGAGATGAGGCATTCGCCAAGGTGGCCGTCACGCTCACGGAGAACAAGCCCGATCCGGACTTCAACGACCCCGAAATTATCAAATCGGTGTGGAAAAAATATGTCGAGACCGCGAACAAGCACAACAAGCCGGGTAAGTTCACAACACTGATTGCCTTTGAGTGGACCTCGATTCCGGTCAATCAGAACCTGCACCGTAACGTCTTTTTCCGTGACGACGAGGGGCCGATAGTGCCGTTCTCGGCCTTTGACTCCGACCGGCCGGAGGACCTGTGGACCTACATCGAAGCCCAGCGCAGTATGGGCCACCAGAGTTTTGCGATCCCGCACAACGGCAATCTGAGTAACGGCCTGATGTTTGCGCCCAGAACCTCCGAGGGGCAGCCGATTGGAGCCCGGTACGCTGAGCGCCGCGCACGGAATGAGCCGCTGACCGAGATCATTCAGGTCAAGGGGCAGTCGGATACCCACCCTGGTTTGTCGCCCAATGACGAGTTTGCAGGTTTCGAGAAGCAATACGGGAACCTGATTGGAACGAATCCGCCGGTACTGAGCCGGATCAACTACGGTTACGTACGCGAGGCCTTGATAAACGGGGTCGGCTACCAGGAATACCTGGGCGTCAACCCATTCAAATACGGCATTGTCTCAGGTGCTGACGCGCACACGGCGTTTTCGGATAACGAGGAGTTCAACTACACCGGGGCCCATGGTGCGGTTGATGCGACCGCCAAAAAGCGACTGTCAGGCGCCAAGCAGACGGCTGGCGAAGCGGCGGTGAATTTCGGCACACCCGGGGCGACCGGTGTCTGGGCGCCGGAGAACACCCGCGAGGCGATCTTCGATGCCATGCAGCGCAAGGAAACCTACGGTACATCGGGCCCGCTGATCCGGCTGCGTTTCTTCGGCGGTTGGGACTATGCGAAAGGGCTGAACGAAGACAAGGATTTCGTCAAGAAAGCCTATAAGAATGGTGTACCCATGGGCCAGGACTTGTCCAAAAAGCCGTCAAACGCCAAAGCGCCGACCTTAGCGGTCTGGGCGCTGAAAGACCCCGAGAGCGGCAACCTGGACAGGGTACAGATCGTCAAGGGCTGGTACCAGAATGGCTACCCGCAGGAAAAGATCTATGACGTCGCCTTGTCGGACAATCGCAAGCCCGATCCCAAGACCGGCAAGGTGCCGCCGGTTGGCAATACGGTGAATATCAAGGAGGCCACTTACACCAACGATATTGGTGACTCACAATTGAGTGCGGTGTGGACTGACCCGGATTTCAAGCCCGAGCATCACGCGGTCTATTACGTGCGTGTGCTGGAGATTCCGACACCACGCTGGTCAACCTATGATGCAAAGGCGTTAGGCATTGCGCCTCCCGAGGGAGTCGCGGCTACGATCCAGGAGCGTGCCTGGTCCTCGCCGATCTGGTACACGCCGGACCCGAAACTGGTGAAGAAGGCAGACTTCTATCCGCACTTGCACCAGGTATTTAATTAAGAC
>CBFCYQ010000211.1:0-5413 GCA_965602205.1 uncultured bacterium
GTCAAAGCGATAGAACAGCGAGGTGGTCAAAATACCGTGCTGATTGAAGCCCCTGGAGACGTTAGGAATCAGGGCGGCGAAGAAAGGGGCCGGGGCTGACACCACATCAGCTTTCGATCCGCCATCAAAGGCTTCGTACTGCAGCAGGCCGTCAATTTGCCCCTTTTCAAAATCCAGGAACATCTCCAACGGTGAATCATACAGGTCTACGATGACCCCGGGCAATCCCGGCGGTCCGCTGTCGGCCACTGTCGATCCGGCCGTCACCCTCGGTAAGATGAGCGTGTTTCTCAATTCCGAAAGGCAACCGAACTTCACGGGCGAGTTGAGATCGATCTCGGCGGTCTCGATCAGGATGCGGCAGGAATCGATTAAGATGCTGTCAAAATAACCGCTCACCGGTCCGCTGATAGATACTCCCCGGTGCGATTCGGCGATCAGCCCGCTGAAAATTGAGTCCATGCCGGAATACACCATAAAGGTGTGCCCCGGAAAGACATATTCTTCAGTGCCTTGCCCGAAGTATAGACAATCGAACTTGTACTGCAGGATACGGCTCTCGATGCGACCGGCGTGACTACTGCTGTATCCTGCCAGCGACCATCCGGCCAACGCGAACGCTATGTATATAAATAAGTTACGCATCTCAAAAGAACCCTCGCCTTTTATACAATCAAGCAGTTTATAGGCTCAGGAACAAGTTTTTTCTGTTTTAAGAGAAGTGTGTCATAAAGGACACAAGTAATTTATTGATTGACAACAGATTGACCATACGCCTCGACATGCGTGTCAAGAATGACACAGTTGCGGTGTATCAGAGTTCATGGGGTGGAACTTAAGTTATTGCCATATGGGGGATTACGGTTGCGGCACGAGTTTTGATATACCTCCACCAGAAGTAAACCATTAACGCAAGGAGGTCAAGATGTCCAGGAAATTGTTTACAGGCGTGTTCAGTATCATTCTGGGCGCAACTTTCATGCTTATCGCCGGTTGTGCCGGCGATGAAGACAGAAATCCCGGTATCGTTCAGGAAATGGTTGACTCGGTGGCGACAGCGTTCGCTGAGAACATCGTCCATGCCAGCCTGGCGTCCAGCCAGACCGAACCGTCTTCCCGGGGCGGCGAGGAAGATGGGGTCATGGATGTGCCGCGTTTCTCCGAAATCAACGACTTTCTGCTGGTTGACGGCAGACTCTATGCCACCTACAACGGAGGCGTCCTCGTCTACGACGTAAAGTCCGGTGCTCTTACCGACGTTTACAACGGCGAGAAATTCAATGCCGTGGCAAGCCACAACCTGAAAGTCTATGTCGGCGGGGACAATCTTTATACCCTGGTCGATTCGACCCTTGAGCCGGTGAATGTCGAGTTGGAAGGAGTGATTGACGAATTGTGCAGTTTTAACTACCAGCTTCTGATCGGCACGCAGTGCGGCCTTTTCACCAACTCGATATTCGGCTATGACCTTCTGATGGACGATGTTTCCGTCACGGCCATGGTTGCCGACGACGCCGGCGTTTGGGTGGGTACCGGTGGCCAGGGTCTGTATCGCTGGGACGGTGTTGACTTTCGGAAGCGGTATCTGAGTCGCGATCCGTCACTGTTTGATCATGTCAACACCCTCGATTTTAATCATGATCACCTTTATGCCGGTACCGGCAACGGCTTACACATCTATGACGGCGGCTGCTGGCAGACGCTCACTGTCGAGGAAGGTCTTCCCGGTAACAACGTTATTGACATCGATGCTTCCGACTGGGTCGTCTATATTGCCACTGACAAGGGCCTTGTCTCCTGCTTCAACTATGATTTCATGCCGGTCGCGAAACTCGACAAAACTGTTGCCGAGGTCGTTCTGGTGAAGGGTCGGAAGATTTACGTGGGCACCGGTGATCGGGGGATTCTGATGAAATCAGGACCTGTCCTCAAGACCCTGGTTGAGCCCGATGACGAAGAGACGGTGGAGGTAGTTGCCTCGGCCCTGCATTGAAGAAAGCACAGGCATTCTCCACCGATTGGCGAAGTCCCCTCCCCGCGGGTGGGGACTTTTATTATATCCGGAAGAAACGTTTTTGAGTACTAATTCGATGCCCGGAGTCTACAATCAGACTGATGGCTGATTCGACTGTGAGCATGAATCTCGCTGTATGTATGCAGTGGAGAGAATAAAAAAAGAGCGGGTTCCGCGTCAGCACTAGTTGCATGAGATATCCGAAATCCGCTGTTACGCCAACGTTGCACAATCCCTTCGGATACCTCTGCCGGGTGCCACCTACAGAACCCGCTTTGACTTGCCCGTCGCCAGCAAACCAACAATGAACGGCCACGTGCAAGCCCGTTGTCTTGCTACCGTAAGTAACCTGTTTCCGTCCTATTGTTGCACGGCTGTCAAAAACCTTTCAGCTAAATACAAAAAAATCTGATTGCCGGTGGGGGAAGGACTATCTCGTTCCTTTACATAGACGAGGAGTCGTATAAACGAGGTTAAGATTGTCATTTTTCCGGTGATGGATAGTTTGCTTTTTCCGAATCTTTCTTATATTATAGGATATTCTTGTTCTTGAGTATGGGTCAGCCTTGAATATCAATGAGTTATATGACATCGCCCGGCGCGGCGACCGGGACTCTGAAAATCAGCTTTTTAAGGGTCTGACTGAAAGCTTCCGGCTGTTTGCGCAACAGAGAATATGGAACGACCAGGATGCGGAAGAAATCGTGCAGGATACCCTTGTAACGGTCGCTGAGAAGTATGGGCAAATCCAGTTCGAGATAAGTTTCGCTGCCTGGGCGTACAGGGTCCTGGAGAACAAGATTCTCAATTATTACCGGGGGAAGCACTACCAGGAAAGCCGATTCGCCTGGACCTCGGACGCCGGCGGCGAGTGGGCATCGAGCGATTCCGACCCTTCTTTGAAGCGCCAGCTTCTGGACTGTCTGGGAAAAATTAACCGCGTCCATTCCCGACATGCCAGAATCCTCAATCTACGCTACCAGGGTTATTCCGCGGAAGAGATTTGTGAGAAACTGGCAATCTCACGTAACAACCTCTATATCCTGCTCTGCAGGGCGAGGTCGATGCTGAAGCTGTGCCTGGAGAAGGGAGACATTAAATAATGCCCGGCGGCTGCGACAAGCACATCAAAGATAGTCTATATGCCTATGAGTTGGGCCTGCTTGACGACGATGAACGGCGGAACCTGGAATTGCATCTTCTCGAGTGTGAGCATTGCCTTGCCGACGCCAAGCAGTTTCAACGGACGATCAGGCAGATCAAGCGTGATCCGGATATCCGGCGGGCCGTGGAGCAGATGGCGGCCGAGAGTGCCGCGGCAGCTCTCCCGAAAAAACGGCTGCCTTTGTTGCGCCGAATGTGGCGGACAGCGCTGGTGCCTACCACTGTGGCCGCGGCGGTGCTCGTGCTGGTGCTAGTTCTAAAAGATTGGCAATTCGAGATCAGGCCGTCTCAACCTGCCACCGCGGCCGAAAATCGTCTGGCCATCATGGATTTTGAAAACATAACCAATGGCAATGATCCCGAGAAGCTGGGCGTAATTGTGGCGAATCTGCTCATTACGGACTTGTCCGCATCCCACTATCTGCAGATGCTAGCGAGTCGAAGGCTGACTGACGAGATAGAGCTTATGCAGATAGAGGCTGACCGTATAATCGGCAGAGACTATGCGGGTGCTATCGGCCGAAGGGTCGGCGCCCGGTGGGTTCTCACAGGAGACATTCTGAAGACGAAATCCGAGTTTATTCTCACCTCGCAGTTGACGGAGGTGGCTACCGGCCACGTGATTGCTTCGCAACGGGTGGTCGGGGACCACGAGGCCGACATATTCTCCCTGGTTGACAAGCTGTCGGCAGCCATTATGCTGGATCTCGGTCTTCCCCCGGACGCGCATCGGGAGATAGACCGAGGCGTGGCCGACGCTACCACCCATTCCGTGCAAGCCTACTATTACTATCTCCAGGGCCTTGATTACGAAGACAGGGTGTATGAGCGTAGGGCTATTCGAAGTTTTGAACAGGCCATAGAGTATGACTCGACCTTTGCGATGGCTTACCTCCGGCTGGCCTGGCTGGGGCAGACAGACAAACTGGCTCTTGCGGTAAAATACATTGACCGAGCCGGTAACCAGGATAGGCGCTGGATAAGGTTTGCAGAGACTTTCTTCTCCGGCGACATGGTGCGAGCAAGACAGAAATTGCGTGAGTTGCTGCAAGACTATCCTGACAGCAAGGAAGCCTACTATATCCTGGGATATATCGATCATGCCGAAGGCAATTTCGAAGAGGCCGTGGCTTTTCTTAAGCAGGCATTAGCTATAGATCCGCTGTGTAAGCATGGTTATAACCAGTTAGCGTACGTTTACTGTTGGATGTATGATATCGAGAACGCGCTTAAGACCATCGATAAATACATCGCCATGGCTCCCGATGAGCCTAACCCCTACGATTCGAGAGGAGAAATCTACGCTTTTCATGGGCGGGTCGATGAAGCTATCGAGTCCTACCGAAAGGCACTGGAGGTCAGGCCGGGTTACACGTCTTCTCAGCGCGGTCTGGCTGACCTGCTGGTATCGCAAGGCGGATATGACGAAGCTCGCTCCCTGTTTCAGGGCCTGGCCGGCAACGAGGACCGCCTATTACGCCGAATCGGTTGGAACGGTCTGGCCGCAGTCGAGACTTACCAGGGGAAATTCCAGGCTGCACTCGAGGTGCTGGATGATGCCATGAGAGCCGAAAAGCTGGAGACTGGAAAGCCGGGAAACATCGTGTTCCCATATTTACAGGCTGTCATCTACGTTCAACTGGGGAAAATCGACCGGGCTCTCGGAGCCATTGATATCGCCGAGCAGATCGCCGAGAACGAAGACGTCTCCTCCACTCGTTGGATCCAGCCCTACCTGGCACAATTGCTGGCCGAGTGTGGAGAAACTGAACGTGCCGAGGAAATAGCCGTCAGGATGAAGGCGTCCCTTGAAAGCAGAAAAGGTGATCGTGCTTACTCGGTGCGTTACTGGTATGCCATCGGTGCTATCCAGCAGTCCAGAGGCGATTGGGAAGGCGCGGTGGCAGCGTTTGAGAAAGCGGTGTACAGAAGCGCTGCCTACATGGTACACATGAGGCTGGCCCGATCCTACCAGGAAACCGGCCGATTCGAGGAGGCGCTGGGTGAGTATGAAAAAGTGATTGTTTACCACGGTAGCTCGCGAGTGTTCTGGGGTGTCTGGGCGGTCAAAACCCACTATTACCTGGGAATGACCTACGAGGAATTGGGCCGGTTTGACCAAGCCCGGGAACAGTACGAGACTTTCCTGGATATCTGGAAGAGCGCCGACGAGGGGATAAGTGAAATCGACGATGCGCAAGAGCGCCTGCTTAGAATCAAGAGTCGTTCGTAGCC
>CBFCYQ010000212.1:0-5318 GCA_965602205.1 uncultured bacterium
ATTCGGGCCAGGCACTTCTCGGCGAATCCCGGTCCGTGGACGCGCCTGCACACGGCGGCTATCTGCTCCAGGCGCTCTTCAGTAATTTGGATGCGTAAAATTGGATATTTTTCATTGAAGGCATCCTGCAGCTCTTTATCCTCGGGCTGCCGGTAAACCTCGTTATGGACAATCATGTTCAGCCCCAGCTTCTTTCTCGGCTGTGGTCTAGCCTTGGGGTAACCGAGACTCAATAGAACCACCGGAAAGACCCCGTCGGGAAGTTCCAGCAACGTTCTGATTTCCGGGAAGCATTCAAGCACCGTCCCAACGTAGACCGACCCCAGGCCCATGGCGTCGGCGGCCGTGCAAATATTCTGAGCGGCAATAACAGTATCCTGGATGGATATCCAGAAATGGCGAAACGAGTGAGTAGCCGTGAACGGCGCCACTTCCAGATTCGCCCATCTCCGGGAGCGGTACCAGTCTATGCAAAACATCAGGTCGACGGGGGCCGTAGCAATAAAGCTCTGCTCGCCGCATAGCCGGGCCACCTCGCGTTTTTTGTCAGCTCCCTCAATCTTGATGATAGAATACGGCTGCAGGTTGCCGCCGGTCGGGGCGTGGGTGCCGGCTTCCAGAATCAGCCGCAGAACATCGTCGGGGATTTTCTTATCGCTAAAACTGCGGCAACTGGCCCGCTCGCAAAGCAGACGCATGGTGTCGTTGGGTAACCGATGTCCCGCAGCATCTGGAGCTCCATGGTGGGACGGCATCTTCTCGTTTTCACTCACAGCAGCACCTCCGGTAACGGATATCTATACGTTTGGTGTGACTTCTCCGGTACGTCCGGACACGTTTATCAATATAGCAAATCATTCCAGCGCGGCAAAATTATAAACCGCCATAGATTATAGGCTTGTTGTCAGCCATCTTGCCTGTTACTTTGTATATCTTGAAAACGCAGGTCGCTCTGGAGCACACGTGAGATGTCAGGAACGATCACGATCACTCATTGAATAGAACGACGGCATGGATAGTACTGTCATATATATAATAGCGGGGGTGCTGATAGTCGGTGGCGCTCTTGTGTTCTACCGCGGCTTCAACCGGATGCACAAGTACCGCCTGATAAAAGACATTCCGCGCTCCAAGGTAAGGGCCATAGCGATGGGACTGGTCGAGATTCACGGCAGTGTCAAAGACGACGACGTTGAGAGCTGCCTCAAGACTCCTTTCTCGCAAACCGACTGTGTCTACTACAGGTACGAGATCAAAGAGTATCGGAGACACACCTCGCGGGATTCCAAGGGCCGCACGCGTACGACCTACCGGTGGGACACTATTGCCTCCGGAGAACGCCGGATGCCGTTTTTTGCAGAAGACGAGACGGGCTGTGTGCGGGTTGAGCCAACGGGAGCCGAGTTCAGCGTTGCCGTGAAAAAGGCGTTTCTGCAAAAAGCCGGCCTTTTCGGCGGCATCACCAGCCTGATCAGCCTTCTGAAAAACTGGGATGAAGGTCCCGCGGAGGCCCTGGATGTATCCAATATGAATCTCGTTCCCGTCGATCCCGGCGCGATATTCAGTTTCGGCAGCCGGGTAGGCGACAGAAAGTATTTCGAATATTACCTCGAACCGGGTGAGAATTTGTTTGTCATGGGCACGGCCGCCGGCGATCGGGAAGCGCCGAACAATGTCGTGATCCGAAAGGGCGAGAATCACCCCACGTTCATTATATCCAATAAAAGTGAAAAGGATTTGCTTCGGTCTTTGAAATGGCAGATGATTGGCTGCTATGCCGGTGGGGGCGCCATGCTCATTATCGGCGTGGTCGTCCTGCTGCACTTTTCGGGCCGATTCTGAAGGAGGTATCTCGATGGGAGTCGTTGGCGCAATCATACTGATCGTTCTGGGGCTGCTGGTTGTTATCTTCGTGGGTTACTTTATATCCATCTACAACAGCCTTATCCGACTGAAAAACAATATTCAGAAGGCCTGGAGTAACATTGACGTACTGCTCAAGCAAAGGCATGACGAGTTGACCAAGTTGATCAACACCGTCAAGGGGTATATGAAATACGAAGAGAAGGTCCTGACGCAGATAACCCAGGCCCGAACGGCCTTTCTCGATGCCAAGTCCGTACCGGACAAAGCCAAAGCCGATAATATCATGACATCGGCGTTGAAATCTCTGTTTGCCGTGGCCGAGAATTACCCCGACCTGAAGGCCAACCAAAGTTTTATGCAGTTCCAGGGGAGAATCAGCGGCCTGGAAAACCAGATCGCCGATCGGCGAGAATTCTATAACGATTCGGTGAACACTTTCAATATACGAATCGAACAGATTCCCCATGTTATCATTGCCCGGATGCTTGGTTATACCAGGAAAGACTTGTTCAAGGTGGACGAAGCCGATAAGGCCGATGTGGAAGTGCAGTTCTGATCACTATCATAGATTGACAGAATCCACGAGACAGTTTATATTATTCAAGAGAGTATAACTCTGGCGACCGTCGGTAGAAGGGGATCTTGCCAGCGGTAAGAATTACGGCGGTCAGGCGTCAAGTCATCATACCCGGAGATAGTCATGAGATACTTATTAGTAGCTGCGGCAGTAATTGCTCTTGTCGTGATCGCTTTCGTGTGGCTGTGGGAGTGGCCGTCACAACAGACTTCCAGCACCGGGTTCAGCGACCCGGTTTACGCGGAGCTGAAAAAGAGCGGGAAGATTAAAAGAGCCAAGCAGATGCCTAACGAATGGTTCCTGATGCAGAGGGCCTACCCTTATCAGACTGTTCCGGAAGGCAAATATCTCGAAGCCCTTGAGGAGGCCCGTTCGGTATCTAAGTCCGCGCCACAGCACCGGTTGAGCGACATCGTCTGGACACAGGCCGGTCCCAGTAATATACCGGGGCGCATCACCGACCTGGCGGTTCCTCCTGATGACTATCAGACCGTCTATGCGGCCTCGGCAGCCGGAGGTGTCTTCAAGTCGATTGATGCCGGCGCCACCTGGACATCGATCTTCGACGAGGTCGGCCCCCAGTCGATCGGAGCCCTGGCTCTTCGCCCCGACAACTCGAACATTGTCTTTGTCGGTACCGGTGAAGCTAATGGCTCGGGAGATTCGTACGAAGGCACCGGGCTGTATGTGAGCACTGACGCCGGAACGAACTGGGCATCGGCGGGACTGACGGAGAGCTATCATATCGGCCGGATACTGATAGACCCGCTCAGACCCGACACGATGTACGTGGCGGTCCTGGGGAAGCTCTTCGGCACCAACCCCGAACGCGGTGTCTACCGCTCCATCGACGGCGGCGGCTCCTGGGAACAGATGCTTTATATCGATGACACCACGGGCTGCACCGATGTCGCTTTTGACACCGCCACCGGACTTTTGTACGCCGCCATGTGGTACCGCTGGCGGAGCCCCACCGACCGCTGGGTGGGAGGAACACAGAGCGGTATTTATCGTTCCGACGATTTCGGCGAGAGTTGGTCAATACTCTCCAACGGCCTTCCGGCTCCGGCCGACACCGTCGGCCGCATCGGCATTTCCGTGGCACCCGGTTTCAATACGATATACGCCATTTATGCCAACCACCCCGGTCGATTTATGGGCGTCTACAAAAGCATCGACAACGGTGACAACTGGACGCGCACCAACGATGGCGCCCTGGAGAATATTTTCAGCAGCTTCGGCTGGTATTTCGGTAACATCCGCGTGGATGCGGACAACCCCGACATAGTCTTCGCGCTCGGTGTCGTAATGTACAAAACTGAAAACGGCGGCGACAGCTGGCTTCCGGCGTCCGTCGGTATACATGTCGACCATCACGCCCTGTGCACAAGTCAGGGTTGGCTTTACGACGGTTCTGACGGTGGCGTCAGTGTCTCGTCAAATGGGGGGGACTCGTGGACACAGCTTTATGACATGCCCAACACGCAGTTCTACGCTATCACGATAGACTACAGCAACCCGCAACGGCTTTACGGCGGTACTCAGGACAACGGCACTATGCGGACGATGGCCGGCGGTACCGATGACTGGGAGCGAATCCTGGGTGGGGACGGCTTCTATACCCTGGTCGATTACACTGACCCCGATATCGTCTACGCCGAGTACCAGTGGGGCTACCTGTACAAGTCAACCAATGGCGGCTACAACTTTTCGTGGGCGCTGAGTAACATCGACTATGAAGCGGACCGGCATAACTGGTGCACGCCGTTTGTCATGGATCCCAACGACCACAACACGCTGTACTATTGTACCGACAAGCTCTACAAGACCACCAACGCCTGTGCGTCATGGTCGACTATCAGCAACGATCTCACCAACGGCCCCGGCCCGGGAAACCGTACCTTCGGTACCATTACTACCATCGACGTGGCGGTGACCGATGCCAACGTCATTTATGTCGGTACCGACGATGCCAACGTCTGGGTGACTCAGGACGGCGGCGGTTATTGGCAGAACATCAGCGCCGCTTTGCCGGAGCGGTGGATTACGCGAGTAGCCGTTGACCCCCATAACGCGGCGGTGGCTTACGTGACACTGTCGGGCTACGAAGTATCCGACCATTTACCCCGTATCTATCGGACAGACAATTACGGTGCCGACTGGACGGACATCCACGGCGATCTTCCCGATGTTCCCCTTAATGATGTCATCATCGACCCCGACGAAGATGCCACTCTATACGTGGCAACGGACATCGGCGTATATTACACCTCCGATTTGGGAGCGACCTGGCAACCGCTCGGCTCCGGCATGCCGCTGGTGCCGGTGGACGACCTGGCCTTTCACCCACCGACCAGAATGCTGGTGGCCGGCACTCATGGGCGCTCCATGTTCAAGGCCAGCCTGGCAGAGCCTGTTCCATGCTGCACCGGTATCAGGGGTAACGCCAACAATGACCCCGAAGATAAGATCAATATCTCCGATGTAACTTTCCTGCTGGATTTTCTGTTTGGTATCCCACCCGGAGCCGCCCCTGTTTGCTGGACGGAGGCCAATGCCAACGGCGATATCGACGAGAAAGTCAATGTCTCTGATGTAAGTTATCTACTGGCCTATATGTTCGGCACTCCACAGGGACCGGCCCCTCCCGCCTGCCCGTAGCAAAGTCCGGGCAGGTGTATATCCTTCAGTGGTTGGTCCATAAACACGACTTGATTGTTCCAGTTTAGCATCTCCAGGTCGCAGAAGAAGGTGCCGATGTCGGTTTTTGCTTGCATGATATTGGATGCTCTTGTATATTAAATATAGAGCAGGTTGGGGATAAACATCCAGGGCACCGAATCGCCTCGCTCCAGTTAACAATCGAAAGGAGGGA
>CBFCYQ010000213.1:0-5283 GCA_965602205.1 uncultured bacterium
CATTTGAGTATACTCCTTGTCATTCCATAGTTGTCTTGTCAGGAAGGCAGAATCAACAAAAACCTGTAGTATTATAACGTAACAACGGCCGGTTTGTGTCAAGTCCATATTGAAAGAAAATCCATTCGCTGGTTTGGGCGGGGCGACGCGGCTGCTGACGGCGGCGAAATACGTTGACACGCATATTGTGCCGGGGTATCGTTACAGTGAGCCCTCGCCGGGCTCCGATCTCTTTTTACAGGAGGAAATGAAATGGCACACCAATTACCTTCGTTGCCGTTTGATATGGACGGGCTGGCACCTCACATTTCAAACGAGACGCTTAAGTATCATTATGGGAAGCACCACCAGGCCTACGTCACCAATCTGAACAAGCTGATTGCGGGCACCGAGTTCGAAACCGCAGCTCTGGAGCAGATAATCAAAAAGGCCACGGGGGGTGTTTACAACAACGGGGCCCAGGTATGGAACCATTCGTTTTACTGGAACTGTCTAAGCCCTGACGGCGGCGGCAAACCGAGCGGGCCGCTGGCCGCGGCGCTGGACAAGATTTTCGGCTCGTTTGATGAATTCAAAAAGCAGTTTTCCCAGACCGCCATCACGACTTTCGGCTCCGGCTGGGCCTGGTTGGTCAAGGATGCCGAGGGGTCACTGGCCCTGGTATCCACCAGTAATGCCGGTAATCCCTTGCGGGACAACGAGACACCGCTGCTGACCTGCGACGTTTGGGAGCACGCCTACTACATCGACTACCGCAACGCCCGGCCCGAATATGTGGCGGCATTCTGGAATCTCGTCAACTGGGAATTCGTCGAGAAGAACTTCAACGCGTGAAATTACAGGCTGTCAGCGGGGATGGGTGAATCCTGCCCGTCGGAGTGACGCTTTCGAGTGTCCAAAAAAACGTTGTAAGCATCGGAGCCTCGGTAGCGATTGACCTTGATGACCCGGTCGTAGTATTTGATGGCCATTTGCAGAAGCCGGTTGTCCTTCGATTTTATCGCCAGGGCCTGGGTAAAGCGAGCACACTCCAGTTGCAGGGAGAAGTCGGTCGGGAAGTTTTCGGCCAGTGACATCTTTACCCGGTGGGCTGCCTGGACCTGACCCCGGCGTGACAGCAGGCTGCTCAGCAACAGGTCGGCCGATTTGGATCTTCCCTGCGGGCTTGTTTGGTAAAACCGCTTCAGGGTCGTGTAAGCGCTGTCATGTTGGCCGGCGCGATAGAAATGGGTTGCCTGTTCAAAAGGACTCGGTCGATAGGCTCTGGCCTGGGGGTTATTGAAACATTGACTGACATCAAGCAGGTTCACCTTGTAATCGCGAATCCAGTAGGCGGCCACCTCTCTGGCTTTATGCATTTCGGGGTACAGTTTCATGGCCTCGTCATAATTCGAGATATCAAGAGCAAGGTGGGTCACACCGTACCGGTCAAACAAAGTCGAATCGACCCGGGCGACCCCAAAAAGATGTATGAACGATTTCAGGTTTGTGTTCAGCGTCAGGACCGGCCCGTAAGGTCCGGAAACGACGGCGTCGGGGCTCAGTATCGCGGCCAGATCCTGGTTGGCCTCTCTGATATTGAAATTATGGTCAAGATAATGAGAGCGGCGTATGCGGAAGCCATTGGCGGTGAGTGACAGCGCCAGGGTAGTCAGCAAGATGCCGGTGGCGAGCCGGTTACCAACACGAAAGCGTCGTTTCCTGGCGATCAGCCAGAACATAAACACCAGCACGACGGCGCCCAACGCCAAGATCCAGGTCTCTTGCCTGGTGAGAAAGTCGTTGAAATAGAAGGCGTTCCCAACCAGATGAAATAGACCGAACCAGCATACATACAGAAAAATGGTGACCGATGGCAGGCTCAAATCCACAGGACTCTTCGTCTCGTTTTGCAGGTAGCTGTCGAACATGGCAAAACAGAAAATTATGATAGCCGGGATGATGAAAATGCCGTAGCGGATCGGCGAGTAGTTGAGCGGCATCAGGCCTAGAATACCACAACATAACCAGAATAAGGCCAGACGCGTCGACCGGGGCAAATGGCGTGTCCGACCGATTTTTCCCGCGAACGGAATCAGCGATCCGCCCAGGATAAAAAACAGCCACAGGTCGGGACCGCAGTAAAACAGTCTGTTTTTATAGCCGTATGAGACCAGACTTTCCAGGAAGGCCCATGGGGATTGTAGTCCTTTTGGCAGGCCCCGCAGACCGTACGATTGCTCGCCGAAATAGCTGAACGCCGCCGAAAGATCGGTGCCGTATACGATGAGGATAAACACGGCGGCGGTGGCCAAAAATGACGCGGCGCTCACGATCGAATCTCGCCACCTTTTGCCGTCAGCGGATACAAAAATGGCCAGGACCAGGGCGGGCGCCAGCAGAGCGCCGAAAAGTTTGCCCGTCAGCATGGCCATGCCGGCCACGATACCCGACAGCATAATTCCCCAGAGACGGTTCCCCCACCAGCTATATATAAAAAACATTATGGCTGCCCAGCAGATCAGGCCGTTTTCCAGGTACGACAAGCGGCCGTATGTTAACAGCGTAACGTTTATGACATAGCACAGGGCTACTGCCGTGAGTACCCACGGGCTGTGATGGCGGGCCAGCCCCAGAAGAAGAAACAGCAGACCAGCGAAAATGAGTATCACACCCACCAGGTTAGCGTTTGCCTGGGAGACACCGGCAACGGAAAAGACAATATAGCCAACCAGTGACGTAAGAGAATTTTGGTACACGATCCATCTGGGATAGTCGAACGGGTCGGCCTCGCCGAAGAGAACCTTGTTACGCGCATGAAAGACATACTGGGCCGGGTCGGTCGAGAGAGACTGCCCCAGCCCGGAGTAGTACATGGGCGGGTCGGAAGTCAAATCAGAGCACCAAAAGGTGAACCCTGCCACAAAAATCACTGCCGTCAGAAGATAAAGCAGGTATTTGTTGTTCAGCAACCCGGTCCGCATCTTGGATAGATCATTCCACGATAATTGGCGTTCGGCTGACCCGTTCTACCTCGCCGACCATCTGCCCGAAGACCTTTCTTGTGAGGAGGTCATCGGCAAACTGTTCGGATTTGTCGGCGGGAACAGCGATCAAGAGCCCGCCGGAGGTCTGTGGATCAAACATCACCAGCCTCAGGTTTTCCGCAACGGCGGCGGCGAAGGTCACCTTGTCTTCCAGAAACAGTCGATTCGCTTTGGCGCCTCCGGGGATCATCCCGGCCTCGGCCAACTCCAGAGCATACGGCATCAGCGGCAGGTTACCAGAGAAGATTCTAATGGTCACCTCGGATGCTGAGGCCATTTCAAAAGCATGTCCCAAAAAGCCGAAGCCGGTGACGTCCGTTGCCGCCTTGACGCCGTACTCGATCATCATTTCGGCGGCCCTTCTGTTAAGTTGCGTCATTTGGGCGGTGACGATCTTCTCCAGTTCGGGGTCAACGGCCTGGTTCTTGATGCCGGTCGTGATTAAACCCGTCCCCAGGGGTTTGGTGAGAAACAGCTTATCGCCCGGCCTGGCTTCGGAATTCGTGATTATCCGGTAGGGGTCGACAACCCCCGTGATTGACACACCGTACTTGAGTTCTTTGTCTTTTATAGAATGGCCTCCCACGACGACGGCCCCGGCCTCTTCGATTTTCTCATTGCCGCCTCGGAGGATATCGGTGAGAATCTCGGCCGGCATATCCTCGGCAGGGAAAGCCACGATATTAAGGGCCGTCAACGGTCGACCACCCATGGCATAAATATCAGAGAGGGCGTTGGCGGCGGCGACGCGGCCGAAATCGTAGGCATTGTCCACGATTGGTGGAAAAAAGTCAAGCGTCTGCACCAGTGCCTGGTTTTCGCTGATGCGGAAGACACCGGCATCATCGGCCTTGTTGAACCCCACCAGGAGGTCCGGATGGCGACTTCGCGGTATCTCTTTGAGGACTTCCGCCAAAAACTTTGGCGCCAGTTTGGAGGCTCAGCCGGCGCAGCTTACTTCGGCCGTGAGCTTTATCGAAGCCTCTTTTCTTTTGTCTTCCATAGGCTTCAAGTTAATATAATGTCCCATTCATGGCAACCGCAGATAATTCCCGGGGCCGGTTGGCGGCTTTGATGCCCGTACATGACATAATAGGCATGTTACGAGGCGGTTGACAACAGCCAAGAAGATGGATATAATATCCCTTTGTTCGAAGGTTTATATGATAAAAAGGGAGAAGTCGAGATGGCACACAGAGTCACACTGATACCCGGCGACGGTATCGGTCCCGAGATAACCGAGTCGGTGGTACGCGTTATCGAAGCGGCCGGGGTTGATATCGAGTGGGACCGCCGACAGGCCGGTATTCCGGCGGTGCAGGAATTCGGTGTCTCAGTTCCGGATGAGTTGATGGAGTCCATCAAGCGCAACAAGGTCGCCCTCAAAGGTCCCATCACGACGCTGGTGGGAAAGGGGTTCAAATCGGCCAATGTTACCCTGCGCCAGAAACTCGATCTGTATGTGAACCTCAGGCCGGTCAAGTCTATTGGCGGCGTGCGCAGCCGCTATGACAAGGTCGATCTGGTAATTGTCCGCGAAAACACCGAGGACCTTTATACGGGAATCGAACACGTAATATCCCCCGGGGTCTCACAGGCAATCAAGGTGGTTACCGAGAGCGCCTCCCTGAGAATAGCCCGGTGGGCCTTCGAATACGCCCGCAAACATAACCGCAAAAAGGTCACCCTGGTGCACAAGGCCAACATAATGAAGATATCCGACGGGCTTTTCCTGCAGATTTTTGAGCAGGTCGCCGAGCGCTATCCGGATATCGAAGCCGATGACAAAATCGTGGATGCTCTGGCCATGAATCTTGTCATGGATCCCACCAGGTTTGACATTCTCCTTTTGGGTAATTTGTTTGGCGATATAGTCTCCGACCTCGCCGCCGGGCTGGTGGGTGGTCTTGGTGTGGTGCCGGGGGCAAACTTCGGAGATGAATACGCGGTTTTCGAGGCAGTTCATGGCTCGGCGCCGGATATCGCCGGAAAAAACATCGCCAATCCTTCAGCCCTGATATTCTCGGCGTTGCTGATGCTGCGTCATCTGGGTGAAGAAGCCGCGGCCGACCGCATCTGGAAGTCGGTCGTCGTCACTCTGGCCATCGGCCACCATCTAACCCGCGACCTGGGTGGCACTTGCTCGACCACAGAATTCACCGACGCCCTGGTCAAGGAAATTGAATCGCGCACTTGAGCCGAGCCGGCCGGCAGTCTATCCGACATATAGCGGCTGCTTTTAGTCGTTTACTGACCG
>CBFCYQ010000214.1:0-5247 GCA_965602205.1 uncultured bacterium
CCACCTCGGCCTCTATTTACAGGAACGCCGGGTACTGCGCCCTCAACATCGCCAATAACGAAGGCGGCGGTGACGACATGGACCTGGAGGAGGAAGAAGAGGATGTCGAGGCCGCGCCGGCCGAGGATGCCGACGTCAACTACTACCAGGTGGCCGCGGACTTTATGGAAAAATACCTGGAATACGCATCCAATGACGCCAGAGTGCTGATGATGATGGGAAACACGTACCTGTTTCAGCTTGCCGATTGTGCCAACGGCGTGAAATATTTCGAGCAGTTGCTGGCGGTGGAGCCGACCAATTGTGATGCCAAGAAGGCCCTGGGGTATGCGTATTTTGGAGGCGTCTGCACGAAGAGTTACACCCGGGCATTGAGATATCTCTCGGATGCCTACAGTTGTGTTACCAATGCCGGCGACGCCTGTTCCGATGGCGACCTGATTCTGTGGATTGCCCAGTGCTATCATTTGAGGGCGGCTGACAAGGATAAAGCGGAGGCCAAGGATGACTTCCGAAATGCCAACGAATGGTACCACAAGGGAAAGAAATGCGATCCCGCCAACACGGCTTTTGACGAAGGTATCAAGCAAACGCAGTTTGAGTTCTAATATCATGGTGTGAGGTTTGGAATCTTTTTGGGAATGAGGACTCTGAATGGCTGAAGAGGATAAGAAGAAAACTTCCGAAAAACGAATAACCGAGAGCCAGCGATTCAAGTTTATTGGATTCGAGGTGTTTCCCGGTAAGGTCAAGGACCTGTTTAAATCCGAATCCGAGAAATCAAAATGGGTCGAATCTGTCGTCGAGAGACGCGCAAAGGGTGATATTCTTCGCGAGCAGTGCACTTTGCTGGAGGACCGCGTCACCGTAGGTGACCGAGTGGTCATGGTGCTGGCTTGCGCCGTGATACTGGTGGCCCTGTTCATGCCATGGTACTCGGCTTACAATGTCATCGAGGAGTCGGTGCCGATAGTGATGGAAGATACGGCCGCCGACAACCTGGTGGCGGACAGCGCGGCCCTGGCGGAAGCTGGTGACTCGCTGATGGTGGATTCGGCTGTCGCCGGCGCGCTGGCGATGGTGGCAGACAGCAGCGCCGACACCGCGGCCATTGCCGGTGGCATTCTCCCGAGCGAGGGTTCCCAGAGTGAGGAAATCATCCACGGCATGAAAGCCCGGAAGAGGGTGCACAAGGAGTATTCGCGCCTGTCGGGGCTGGGTTCGTTTATCGCCCTGGGTTCGGTTGGTTCGATGGTCTTTTCGTCGGGCTTCGTGCTGGTGATTACGGCGTTAGTGCTGTTGGTCTACACCATCCTGTGCATACTTTTGCCGCTGTACACGCTGTATGGCATGTTCGGGCTGAAGGGCAATGTCGACCAGAAGGCGCTGCAACTCAAGCGTATCGTGAGATTCAACTGGATCCCGGTCATACTTTTTGTGTTCATATTCGCGCTGTCGTTTTTCGGCGGTCAATACGGCTTTGAACCTTCGGCCTACTTCACCAGCATCGGCACCAGTTATGGCCTCGGGGTTTTTCTGGACTCGCTGTCATGGGGGATATTTGTCACCATGAGCGCATTTATATTGATAGCCGTGAAAGGTATTGAAATTTAATTTTCATATTTTTGGAGGAATCTTCAAGTGGTCAAACAAACAATATTTGTGACACTAAACGCCCTGGTGGCCTTTGCGATTGGTTTTGGCTTGTGGTATGGCGTGTTCAGGACGTCGGATATCCCGGTTGTACACTCCATCTACCAGGGCGGCCCCCTGGTAGTGCTGCTGATCATGATTTTCATCATGCTTATGGTGTTTGTGGTGGAGCGATATTTCTCGTTGTACTCAGTGGCCAAGGGCAAGAGTTCCGTGCAGGTTTTCTTCAAGAAGCTGGTGACCCTGATCCAGGCCAACGATTACGACGGCGCCCTGGCTGCCTGCGACAAGCAGCGCGGCACCACGGCCAACGTGTTGAGGGCCGGCATCGAGCGGTATCGTGAAGTTAAAGAAGAAGCCGCTATGAACGGAGAGAAGAAGATACAACTGACCCAGACGGCCATCGAGGAAGCCAACGCGCTGGAAGGTCCGCTTCTCGAGCGCAATCTGATCGCGCTTTCGACGATCGCCTCGATCGCGACCATGGTCGGCCTGCTGGGAACGACCATCGGCATGATTCGTGCGTTTGCGGCCACCGGTAACGTTGAGGGCGGTGTCATTGACGCCCAGCAGCTGGCGGTCGGTATTTCCGAGGCTCTGGTCAACACGGCCGGCGGTCTTCTGTCGGGTATTTTTGGTATATTCTTCTACAACTTTTTTGTCAACAAAGTGGATGCCTTCAACTACACGACCGACGAAGCCACCTTTGAAATTCTGCAAATTCTGAAAGAGAAAGAAGGAATGTAAGCAATGGCGGTTAAGAAAAAACGCCGCATCGCCATCCGCATCGATATGACGCCGATGGTGGATATCGCTTTTCTTCTGCTGATATTCTACATGGCGACGACGCAGTTTAAACCGCCGGAAGCCCGGGCCGTCGATCTGCCGCAGTCCCATTCGATGATTGAGTTACCGGACAAGGACATTATCAACATTACGGTGACCGAGTATGATTCGATATACGTGGACTACATCATCAGGCATACCGTGAATATCGACGGTACGGATGTGAACACAAAAGCGCGCGTCGTGCGGACCTGTGACAAGTACAACGTTTCGATCGAAATTAACAAGGCGCGGGCCAAGAACCACCGGGCCTTGATTGTCATAAAGGCAGATGCCGAGGCCAGTTACGGGGTGATGGGGGATGTCATGAAGACGATGCAGGAGAACAACCTGGAGCGTTTCCTGATAATTACCGACCCGGAAGTGGAGTTGGATGAAGCGGCCTGAGGCGCGGTAGCGGCCGGGTCCCGGCGTTTTGGGACCACGGAGAAAAGTTGGAAATTTTGGAAAGATTTTCGGGTTGGTTCGTTATATTATATAGAGAGCTATGAGAGGAGAGTGATTGATAGATGGCCGGTGATGTTGTCGAACGGGCCGCAAAATCAGGCAAGAAAGGTTTACGAAGACCGAAGAGAAGAATCTCCATACGCATCGATATGACGCCGATGGTCGATATTGCTTTTCTCCTCTTGATCTTCTATATGGTGACGACGGTATTTGCCATGCCCCAGGCTATGGAGATAAACCTGCCTCCCGCAGACGAGATGGAGGTCAAAATTGAGGTCAAAGAGTCCAACCTGCTGACTTTGCGAGTGGACGCCGAAGGGCGGTTCTGGTGGAACCTGAAAACGCCGACACCTGATAATCTGCCGTTACTGCTACCGGGTGATCCGGCCAGGGCGGACACGGTGGCGTACCTGTTCAGCCCCGATACCCTGCGGGGCCTGCTTGTGGAGCAGAACCGGGCCAACAGCAAACTCAACACCCTGATACTTATTCACCGGGACGCGACGTATGCGGACATGGTGAATATCCTGGATGAGGTTGACCTCATCGAGCGTTCCTGGAATAAGTACGAGGCGGAGCGTCTGAACAAAAAGGTCGAGGATTTGACCAAGGACGAGAAATTCTCCTATCGCTATGCGATTGCCGACTGGGAGGAACGGGACGATAAAATCATGGAGGCGGCTTTAGTACAGGCTACTGAAAGAGGTGAGATGTAATGGCGCATTATGAAAATGCCCTGTATTCGCCGTATGGGGCGTATGAACTCAAGGCCAAATATCAGCGCAATTTCGTCTATGGCACCCTGCTGACGCTGGCGTTTGTTGTCCTGATCGTGGGCGGAGTGGCCCTCATCAGAATCCTGGCCGAGGAAGAGGCTGAGTTTGCCGCGCCGATCGTCATCACATCCGTGGCTGATTTAGGCGCGCCGCCCAGTATTGCCAAGAAGCCGCCGCAGGTGCAGGTCAATGCCCCGCAGGTGGCCATGCCCAAAGTCGGTATCCCGACGCCGGTAGCTGACGAGGATGTACTGGACGAGGACGTGGTTATCGCCACCCGCCAGGAGCTGGCCGAAATCGTGGCCCCGACACCCATTGAAATGCAGGGCGGCGATGATATCGTCGTCGATATCGCCGATGATGACTATATCCCGGCCATGGATGAGTTCACGCCGGTCGAAATCGAGCCGGAGTTCGTGACCCAGGTGAAGCCGGCATATCCTCGTCTGGCCGAGCAGGCCGGTATCGAGGGCGTCGTCTGGGTGAAAGCCCTGGTGAGCAAATCCGGTGACGTGCGCAAGGCGGCCGTATACAAATCATCCGGAACCGAGTCTCTTGATGAGGCGGCGGTCAAGGCGGCCTACAAGAACAAATTCAAGCCCGGTATCCAGAACGGGCGGCCGGTGAACTGCTGGGTGACCTACAAGGTCGAGTTCGAACTGGACCGCTAAGGGCCAATACCCCAGAAATCCGATTTGCGGCATCTTCCTTGACTGGAAGGTGCCGTTTTTCTTATCCGGTACTTCTACAGGACAAAAGGGCAGGAGCCTGATCTCAAGAAAAAAGTATTTGCAGTGGAAGATTTGGCCGTCTCGTGCGTCTATATAGTGTAAAGCAAAGGCTATGCGAATAATCCCGGGCTGGATGGCCCGGGAAGAGGGATTTTAACTGGACAGGTAAGAGCCAAAGTCCGGATTGAGAAAATGGGTGGGACCAGGATTGTCCCACTCCGCAAGAAATTGCAAGGGACACAACAACTTTGATCTTTTCAGAAAAGTAACTTCCTCCCTGTTATACCCCACGGTGCGGTGCCTCTCCTTTGCGGGAGGCGCCGCGTTTTTTTATCCGGGAATAATCGCGGTGTTTCACGGGTCGCTGCGCGACGTCGCCGTAACGGTTACGCGGCCTGCCCGGCTCAGTCAACCTGCTGAATATCCGATGTCAGGCGAAGCTGGTGTGTTACCGGCCAGAGGTCAGAATGTAACACCTGATTGAGAACGAGGGTGTCACGGACAAGGCGCCAGCGAAAGGATCCCGACAGGGTATAAACCCAGCCATATACGGCCGGTGAGGTTTGGGAGAGCCTGACGGTATCATCCTTTGCCTCGTAGATTCCTTCAGCCTCAACCAGCGGCTCCTGCACGCCCGGTTTATAGAAGAGATATTTGCTGTTTTCATGGAACACAAAAACGACGGCTCCGGAGTCGGTTAACGGTTCGTCGGCTGGACCGGGATAGGTGGCGACAGCCATGCCGCTCCAGGTTCCCACCAGCGGATTGCTGTCGGGCCGGGTCGGCTTGTCATC
>CBFCYQ010000215.1:0-5202 GCA_965602205.1 uncultured bacterium
ATTTCCGACCTGGCTTTCGAGAGAATTCTCGGTATGGTGGCCCCGGGCGTCCGCGAAAGAGACCTGGCCGCCGAACTCGAATACCAGATGAAGATATTTGGATCCGAAGACCCGGCCTTTGAGACGATCATTGCGTCCGGGTACCGCTCGGCGCTGCCCCATGGCGTGGCTTCGGCCAAGAAAATAAAGAAAGGTGAGCTGGTTACCTTCGACTTTGGAGCCAAAGTCAACGGCTATGTATCTGACATTACACGGACAGTGGTGGTAGGCAAAGCTACCGCGCGGCAGAAGAAAATATACAACCTCGTCCTGAAGGCGCAAGCTGCTGGCATTAAGAAAGTTAAGGCCGGTATAGAAGCGAAAAAAGTTGATGCCGCTTGCCGGAAAATAATTACTAAGGCAGGTTATGGTAAGAACTTCGGTCATGGAACCGGTCACGGCATCGGCTTTTTCGTCCATGTGGGGCCAAGAGTCGGTGCTGCATCACCTGATAAGTTGATGACAAATAACGTCGTAACGATCGAGCCCGGCATTTACATCTCCGGCTGGGGCGGTGTGCGCATTGAGGACGATATCGTTGTCACGCGCTCCGGCGGGAGAGTCCTCAACCGAGCGCCAAAAAACTTGTTGGAACTGTAATGTTAATTTAGTATTAAATTTACTGGAGTTTCCCGACAGCTTGAGGGATTGGTTTATTCTTTTTTGACGGTAAGGATACAATGTTTGTTAATGAAAAGTACATCAGGAAACTGATACAGATAGTTGAAGAATCTGACATCGAGTCCATTGAGGTTTCCAGTTGGGGGCGGAAGGTCAAGATCAACCATCGGCAGAGTATGCCTTCAAACGGCCACAGCACGGCCCCGGCTCTGGTCCAGACGCCGGCCCCGGCGAAGCCGGCGGCCACTGCCGAAGGCACGCCGGCGGCCGCGGCCCCGGTACCGGAAGTCCCGGCGGTAGAGGAGACCAGTCGTTACACAGAGATCAAATCACCCATGGTGGGAACATTTTACTCTGCGCCTGCCCCCGATGCCCCTCCGTATGTGTCGGTCAACGAGAAGATTTCGGTCGGTCAGGTCGTCTGTATCGTCGAGGCCATGAAGCTTATGAACGAGATCGAGGCTGAAGTCAGCGGTCGTGTGGTTAAGGTTCTGGTTGAAAACGCCCAGCTGGTTGAGTTTGGTCAGACCATGTTCCTGATCGATCCGGAAAATTAAGCAACAAACATCGGAAAGGGATTTCCATGAATTTCAAGCAGATGCTGGTTGAGATGCTGAACCGCAAGGCGTCCGACCTTCACATCCGCGTGGGTATACGCCCGCACCTGCGGGTTAATGGCAGGCTCGAGCAGATTGCCACCGATCCGGTAACCATCGATTTGATGGACCAAATTACCTCCCAGGTGCTCAATGAGAAGCAACTCGATCGGTTCCGCCGCAAGAACGAGATGGACCTGGCCCTTTCCGTCGCCAAGCTGGGGCGCTTTCGCATCAATCTGTTTCGGCAAAGGGGAACGTCGGGTATCGCCATCCGGGCCGTAAACACGACCATACCGTCATTTGACAGTCTGAACCTTCCCGATACGGTCAGTGACCTTGCCCATGCCCGGCGCGGCCTGATTGTCATCACCGGCACCACCGGTTCGGGAAAGTCTACGACGCTGGCGGCCATGATCGAGGAGATGAATTCCACGCGATGCGACAACATCCTGACGGTCGAAGACCCCATCGAATACATCTATCGCGACAAGAAGTCGATAATTTCACAGCGCGAGGTAGGCGGTGACACGGAGAATTTCGCTTCCGCTTTGCGTCATGCCTTCCGTCAGGATCCCGATGTCATTCTCATCGGTGAGGTCCGCGATTTGGAGACGATGTCGATTGCCCTGACGGCGGCGGATACCGGTCATCTTGTCCTGACCACTCTTCACACGCTGAACGTCGTGGAAACGATCACGCGTATAATATCGTTTTTCCCGCCACACCAGCACCAACAGATCAGGCTGCTCCTGGCGGGAACGCTCAAGTCCATCATATGCCAGAGACTTCTGGCGCGTGATGATATGCCCGGTCGGGCACCGGCCCTGGAGATTATGGTCAACTCGGGTGCTATCAAAGAATGCATAATCAACCCCGAGAAGACCACGGATATCCCCGATCTGATGGAGCAGGGCAGTGTGCAGTACGGCATGCAGACTTTTGACCAATCGATCATGAAACTGCACAAGCAGGGTCTGATCTCGTTCGAGGAAGCGATGGCTCATGCCTCCAATCCGGACGATTTTGATCTGCGACTGCGCGGTATTACGGGCACCTCCGACCGCTGGCAGGCGGATTCTGACGGCGGTGATACCGTCGATGAATCCAGCGATTTCAAAAAGTACTAGCGCCACCTCGCGGCGCCAACCCTCAACCCTGGCGAAATGCAATTCGGTCGGACTTCCATGACGCTGTTCGGACCGGCATGTGGGCAATGTCCGTCAGTCACTTAGAGTGAATCGAGTCGGCTCGAATTCCACCATTATTCTTGCCTTTATGGTTGTCAAGAAAGGGGATATACGGTATATTCCGCTGGTATTTTTGGCGGTTGAGAGCATGACCGCCGGTACATAAGGAAACTACTTGTTTAAGAAAGTCTTAATCGCCAATCGGGGTGAAATCGCCCTGAGAATCATCAGAGCCTGCCACGAACTGGGTCTGAGTACGGTGGCTGTCTATTCGACCGCTGACCGTGACGCTCTGCATGTGCGCTTCGCGGACGAAGACATCTGTATCGGCGAAGGGCCGTCGAGTAAATCCTATCTGGATACCAAGAGAATAATATCGGCGGCAGAAGTCACGAATGCGGGCGCCATACATCCCGGATACGGTTTCTTAGCCGAAAATGCCGATTTCGCCGAAATCTGCGAGTCATGTGACCTCACCTTTATCGGCCCTACCGCCGACCAGATTCGACAGTTGGGCGATAAGGTGATGGCCAAGGAGTTGATGAAAAAGGCCGGTGTTCCTGTCATCCCGGGCTCGGATGGGTCAATGTCGTCCTTCGAGGAAGCGGCCGAGTTGGCCGAAGAGATGGGCTACCCGGTAATTCTTAAGGCCGTCGCCGGCGGCGGTGGCAAAGGGATGCGCATCTGCCGGGAACTGGCCGAACTCGAGCGCGGATTTCACATCGCCTCCAGCGAAGCAGCCAACGCTTTTGACAATCCCGACCTTTACCTTGAAAAGGTAATCCTCAATCCCCACCATGTGGAGATTCAGATTGTCGGGGATACGCACGGCAACTTCTTCCATTTCGGTGAGCGCGACTGCTCCATTCAGCGTCGCCACCAGAAACTGCTCGAGGAAACGCCTTCGCCGATAATGACCGATGAGTTGCGGGAACAATTGGGGGCGGCAGCCATTAACGGCGCCCGCCTGGTCAATTATCGCGGGGTGGGTACGATGGAATTTCTTGTCGACCGCGATCGCAACTTCTACTTCATGGAAATGAACACGCGTATCCAGGTAGAGCATCCGATTACCGAAGAGTCCTACGAGGTCGACCTGGTTCAGGATCAACTCAGGGTGGCGCTGGGTGAGAAACTGGCGTATCGTCAGCAGGATCTCAAGCCGAAATGGGCTTCGATAGAGTGCCGAATTAACGCTGAGGATGTTGACAAGGATTTCCGACCCACCCCCGGTGAGATCACGGGTTTACACATTCCCGGTGGGCCGGGAGTTCGTGCCGATCGGGCGGTTTACACCGGGTACAGCATCCCCCCGTACTACGACTCGATGATCGCCAAACTGATCGTGAAAGCGCGCACCCGGGAGACGGCTATCCTCAAAATGCGGAATGCGCTGGAAGAGTTTATCGTGGAGGGCATACCCACCACCGTCGATTTCCATAAAGAGATTCTGGAGCACCCCGATTTCATCGCCGGGCGATACGACAACGGGTTTTTGGAGACGACCTTCCGCCGGAAGGCGCCGAACTCAGACGAAAAAAAAAGCGCCGTGACTATTAAACGGCCGCCGGAAGAGACAACCGGCGAGAAAAGCGTGGATGCCTTGGATGAGGTGGCGTCAGATATCAGTGACAATTCGTGATCGCTAATAGACTGTTAACTCTGGAGGAAAAAGTGAACATACCGGAGGATTTGAAGTACACCAAGGAGCATGAATGGGTGAAGGTCGACGGTAACACGGCGACCGTAGGTATTACTGATTATGCTCAGGGAGAGCTGGGGGATATAGTCTTCGTAGAACTGCCCCAGGTCGGCGACGAATTGACTTACATGGAATCTTTCGGCACAATTGAAGCGGTTAAAGCGGTTTCAGATATATACTCGCCGCTGTCGGGCAAAGTTGTCGAGGTCAACTCCGCCCTCGAAGACGAACCTATGGCTATCAACAGGGATCCCTACGGTGACGGATGGATGCTGAAAATGGAGATCGCAAAACAGCCGGAGGTTGAGCAGTTGCTCGATGCCGGCTCCTATGGCGAACTGGTGGGTGACTGAGCGACCACGGGATGCCTCGCCAGCCGAGTTGGTGACAGAAGGTTTTGATGTAGTTATGCCATATATACCGAATACAGATGATGACCGTCGGAAGATGTTGCAGCGCATCGGCGTCGGGAGCTTTGAGGAGCTGCTTGACGGGATGCCTGATGACCTGCGGCTGAAACGCCCTCTGAATATACCGAGTTTGTCTGAGATGGAATTACTGCGGGAGGTCAGGAGCCTGGCCGGTACCAGCCGCGAAGGGCTGGTCTGCTTTGCCGGAGGCGGCGTTTATGACCATTTTATTCCCTCCGCGGTGGCAACCGTAATCAGCCGTCCTGAGTTCGTGACGGCCTACACCCCCTACCAGGCCGAGGTCGCCCAGGGAACGCTGCAGGTGATTTATGAATTCCAAAGCCATATCTGCCGCCTGACCGGGATGGATGTCGCCAATGCCTCCATGTATGATGGCGCTACGGCCGCCGCCGAGGCCATGGTTCTGGCTACAAAAGCGACCAAAAGGAGCAAGGTGGTCGTCTCGGAAACAGTCAATCCCCTCTACCGTGATGTGATCGAAACATATCTGTCCGGCCGCGGCGTGGAGTTGGTGGTGACGGCGATGAAGGACGGTTTGACGGACACCGAGCGCATTAAGGAAACGGTTGATGACCGGACGGCGGCGGTACTGGTCGGTCAACCCAACTTCTTTGGTCTGCTGG
>CBFCYQ010000216.1:0-5196 GCA_965602205.1 uncultured bacterium
AACGGAACTTCTCGGACTTGACCGTCCACTTCTTGTCCGGGTCGATAATCGTGATGTCCGCCGCCGACTCTTCCTTGAGCGTGCCGCCCTCCAGCCCCAGGATACGGGCCGGGTTGACTGTCATCTTGCGGATGGCATCCGCCCACGTCAGGTAACCTTTATCGAGGAGGAACGTTTTCACCAGGCCCAGCGTTGTCTCGAGCCCGATCACCCCCGGCGGCGCCATGTCGAACTCGCAGTCTTTTTCTTCCTCGGCGTGCGGCGCATGATCCGAGGCGATGCAGTCAATCGTGCCGTCGACCAGCCCTTCGATGATGGCGTCCCGATCCGCTGCTGACCGCAGCGGCGGATTGACCCGAAGGTTGGTGTTGAATTCCTTGCCGACCTCCTCGTCGGTCAGTATCAGGTGATGCGGCGTGGCCTCGGCCGTAACATTGACCCCCTGGGCCTTGGCGATACGGATAGCCTCCACCGCTCCCCGGGTGGTCACGTGCTGGATATGCAGCCGCCCGCCCGTCACCCGGCAGAGCGCGATATCCCGCAGCACCGCCACTTCTTCGGCCACCGGCGGCGCACCCTTCATCCCCAGGCGCGTGGACTGAAACGACTCGTTCATGACCGCCCCGGCGCAGAGAAGCTGGTCCTCGGCATGCTCCATCACCGGCACGTCGAACATCTTCGTGTACTCGAGCGCCCGGCGCATTATCTCCGGGTTCTGCACGTAATGGCCGTCGTCGGTGACCGCCACCGCGCCGATTTTCACGAGGTCGCCGATCTCCGAAAGCTCCTTGCCCTCGAGGTTCTTGGTGATCGCGCCCACCACGTACACCCGCGCATCGGCGGTCTTGGCCCGGTCCTGGACGAACTTGACGGTCTCCTGGTTGTCGGTGCAGGGCGTCGTGTTGGGCATACAGCAGACACTGGTAAACCCGCCCGCCGACGCCGCCCGGCACCCGGTCACGACCGTCTCCTTGTCCTCCCGCCCCGGCTCCCGCAGGTGCACGTGCATATCGATCAGCCCCGGCATCACTGTTTTGCCTGAAGCGTCAATCAGTTGCTCGTCGTCAAGGACCTTTATCTCCTTGCGGACGGCTGCCGAGTCCTTCTCTATCTTGACGATCTTGCCGTCCTTGATAAACACGTGGGCCTCGCGCCCGAACCCCAGCGCCGGGTCGATGACCCGCCCGTCCTTTATCACCAGGTCGTATTTCTTGCTGGCCATTACGCGCCCTCCTCTTCCTTGCGGCCCGACAGCAGGTACATAACCGCCATCCTCACCGCCTGGCCGTTGGTGACCTGCTCGAGGATTACCGAGCTGCCGCCGTCGGCGACCTCGCTGGCAATCTCCACGCCCCGATTCATGGGGCCGGGATGCATGATGGTGTAATTCTTGTTCAGGCGTTTCAAACGCTCTTTGGTGATGCCGAACAGGTTGGTGTATTCCCGTTGCGAGGGAAACATGCCCGACTGCTGGCGCTCGAGCTGGATGCGCATGACGTTGACCACGTCCGCCCCGTCGAGGGCTTCATCGACGTTGGTGTAGACATCGCACCCGAACTTCTCCACCTCGACCGGAAGCAGTGTCGACGGCCCCAGGAGCGCTACCGACGCCCCCATGGTCTTGAGCCCCCAGATGTTCGAACGGATAACGCGCGAGTGCTTGACGTCCCCGACCAGCACTATCCGCAGCCCGTCCAGCCGGCCGTACTTGCGCCAGATCGTGAACATATCCAGCAGCGCCTGGGTGGGGTGCTCGTGAGCGCCGTCGCCGGCGTTGATGATGTTGGCCTCCAGGCACCGCGTCAAAAAATACGGTGCGCCCGCCGAACGGTGCCGCACCACCACCATATCTATTTTCATGGCCTCGATATTCTGCACCGTGTCGCGCAGCGACTCGCCCTTCTGGACCGACGACATCGACGCCGTGAAATTGACCGTATCCGCCGAAAGGCGTTTTTCGGCCAACTCGAACGATATCCGCGTCCGCGTCGAGGGCTCGTAGAACAGGTTCAGCACCGTGATTCCGCGCAACGTCGGCACTTTCTTGATCGTCCGGTCAATCACTTCCCGAAAAGACACGGCGGTCTCGAGAATCAGAGAGATGTCCTTCTTGGGCACACTCTCCAATCCCAGGAGATGACGTGAGGATAGGCGGTTCATTTTCCCTTCCCCCCTGTTTTTCCGGACGGAGCCTTGCCGGTGCTTTTCTTCCTGGGCGGACCGGCTTTACCTTTGCGCACGTAGACCTGGTCCTGGCCCTCTTTCTCGACAACTTCCAGCACCACCTTGTCATCCTTGGCGGTGGGGATGTTGACCCCGACATAGTCGGCCTTGATGGGCAGTTCCCGGTGCCCGCGGTCCACGAGGACCGCCAGTTGAATTGTCCGCGGGCGCCCGAAATCTACAATCTGATCAAGGGCTGCCCGAATGGTCCGTCCCGTGAAAAGCACGTCGTCAATAAGAATCACGTGCCGGTCGACTATCGAAAAGAGGATATCGGTTCTCTGCACAATCGGCTGATCCAGCTTGGAGTGGACGTCGTCCCGGTAAAGGCCGATATCCATCAGCCCCACCGGCACTTTCACTTTCTCCAGTTCCTCGATAAGCCCGGCCACCCGCTTGGCGAGGTACGCCCCGCGCGTCAGGATACCGATAATAACCAGTGATTTGGGATCGGGGTTGTGCTCGAGGATTTCGTGCGTGAGTCGGGTGAGAGCCCGTTTGATCTTCTTGGCGTCAAGTATGGGTTGCGTTTTAGCAGCCAATTAAGACCTCCTAACCTGTGGCCTGCGAAATCGCTCTCGTCGGCCTATATATATAGCTATGGGATGATTAAATGCCGGTAAAACTGAATAAGCGTTCATCTTACTACCTTTGGTGACCTCACGGGGTCACCTTAAAAGGTGAGGCTGAGGCAGCCCTGGCGCGATGCCCTATCGTTTGAACCTGATTATAAACAATACTCGACTGGTGTCAAGGGCACGATGGAAGAAATGCGTAAAAAAGCATGTCAGCCCGCAAACTGCTCGTCTACCGGTGTGAGAGTCCGGGCGTTTTCGCCGCTTTCGAAGAATTCTCTACAAGAACAGTGGTGATATTCGCCAACGCCCTTGAAGTGCAGGACCCTGTCGGCCACGGCCTTGATCAAAGTCCCGTCGTGACTTATCACCACCAGGCCCACGCCCAACTCCTTGAGCGTGCGGGCCATCTTTATAAACCGACCCACGCCGGCCGGGTCCAGCCCGCAGGTCGGCTCGTCAAAGACAATGAACTGCGGCGCCATCGACAGCACGGCCGCAAACGCCAGCCGCCGCTTTTCCCCCATCGAAAGCGTAAACGGGTCGCGCCCGGCAAATACTCCCGCGTCCAGTCCCACCAGGTTAAAAAGGGATGCGACCTCTTCAACAGTGATATTCAGACCGAGATTCTCCGGGCCAAAGGCTATTTCCTCGGCGCAGGTGGGCAGAAAAAACTGCCGTTCGGGCTGCTGGAAAACTCCGGATATTTGCCCCCGTATCCTGGCGAAATCTACTTCCTTGCCGTCGGAGTTGAAATATCGCAGGCTTCCGCCGCTCGGCCGCAGCAGACCGCACAAAAGGTGCCCAAAGGTGCTTTTGCCCGACCCAGTCGCACCGACCAACCCCACCGTCTCGCCGCCGTTCAGTGCAACAGTCAGGTTATCCAGCACTTTTCGGCCATCGGCATATGCAAACCTTACGGAGTCCGCAACCAGCCTGTGCACCAGACAATTCCTTCCCGACAGCCTCTTCAGCGGCTGCGGCACCTCCACCAGAGCACCGTCGCTCCGGTAGCACAAACCGGTTTTGTGGCGAAACGACCGGTCGGCCAGAATCTGGGGCGGGGAACCGTCGGCCGCAACTTGACCCCGGTCAAGCACGATAAGTCTTTGGTACCTTTTCGCCACGGAAGGATACTGCGTTATCCGCACGAGAATCATGTCAGGATTCTCGCGCCTGATCTGCTCCTCTTCCTGCCGCAGCGCCGCCCGCCCTTGTGCATCAAGAAACGAATCCGGCTCATCCAGAACCAACACCGGCGGCATGCAAATCATCACGGAAGCCAGGGCTACACGCTGCTTCTCGCCGCCCGACAACTCGCTGGTCAGCCGCGTCCGCAGGTGCTCGATACCGAATCGTTCCAGCGTCGCCGCGACACGCCGATCCATCTCTTCGAAAGGCACGGCCAGGTTCTCCAGGGCAAAGGCAATCTCTTTCTCGACCGTCACCGCCACCATCTGGTTGTCCGGATTCTGGAACAATAGACCTACCGGTATGGGTCGGTCAGCCACGCCGTTCAACTCGAACTCTCCCTGCGATACTTCCAGCAAACCGGCCAGAATACGAGCCAGGGTGGATTTGCCGCACCCGTTCGCCCCCATAATACACACCGATTCGCCGGCGCGAATCTCCAGGTTGAGATCGCGCAGGGCCGGGGCGCCGCCCGAATCGTAACAAAATGTAACGTTTCTAAAACTGATCATAAAAAAACCGATGTCCTAAACTAGAACATCGGTTGAAAATCACAAGAGTAATCTGCCGCCTCAATCTTCGTACCGGACATCGAAGTTACGTACCGCGCTCACCTCGTCGAGACGCCTGACCGGCGTGTCGTGCGGCGCCGAGGTGACGATCTCCGGGTTTTCTTCGGCTTCGCGGGCAATCTGCTTCATGATCGTCACAAACCGATCCAGAGTCTCTTTCGACTCCGTTTCGGTCGGCTCGATCATCATAGCTTCCGGCACGATAAGAGGGAAATAGTTCGTAGGCGGGTGTACGCCAAAATCCAGAAGCCGTTTGGATATATCCAGTGTCTTGACGCCGTGTTTCTTCTGGCGACTGCCGGAGATCACAAATTCATGCATGCAGTGGGCCTTATAAGGCAATTCGTAGTCATCACACAGCAAAGCTTTAAGGTAATTGGCGTTAATCACGGCGTTCTCGCTTACTCGCCTGAGACCGACACCGCCAAGAGTCCTGATATAGGCATAGGCTCGGACAAGATTAGCGAAATTGCCATAAAAGGAATGCAGCCGCCCGATCGAGTCCGGTCGATCGTAATTGAAAAACAGCTTCCCCTCGGCGTCTTTTTCCAGCACCGGCGTTGGCAGGAATTTGTCAAGCTCCCTGGTGACACCGACCGCCCCGGCGCCGGGACCGCCGCCGCCGTGAGGCGTGG
>CBFCYQ010000217.1:0-5172 GCA_965602205.1 uncultured bacterium
AGACTATTACCTTGATGCCGGAAGCAACGGCCTCATAAATAGCATCGACCGCAAAGGCGGGCGGGACGTAAATGACCGAGGCGTTGGCGCGGGTCTTGTCGACCGCCTCCTGGACGGTGTTAAACACCGGGATGCTGCCGACGCTGGTGCCACCCTTGCCGGGGGTGACGCCGCCGACAACATCGGTGCCGTACTCTTTCATCTGCCGGGCATGGAAAGAACCGTCACGACCGGTTATGCCCTGTACTATCGTCTTTGTCTTCTTATTGATGAATATGGACATTTTCTTATCCTCTCCAGTTTCGGTTAAGCTTCGGCCCCGGCCAGGGCTATGGCTTTCTTGACGACGTCATCAAGTGTGTCGCCGGCCGGCAGGTTGACCGATCTAAGAATTCGCGCCGCTTCCTTCTCGTTGGTTCCGGTGAGGCGCACCACGACCGGGACGGAGGGTTTGAACTCCTTGAAGGCCTCCACAATACCGTTAGCCACATCATCGCAGCGGGTAATGCCCCCGAAGATATTGATCAGGATCGCCTGGACATGGGGATCGCTCAGGATAATTTTCATGGCCGTAACAACTTTCTGAGGGTTGGACGAGCCGCCGATATCAAGGAAGTTGGTCGGTTCGCCGCCATAGCGCTTGACCAGGTCCATGGTGGCCATGGCGAGCCCGGCCCCGTTGACGATGCAACCGATATTACCTTCCAGCTTGACGAACGACAGGCCGCCTTCACGGGCTTCGACCTCCGCCGGGTCTTCGGCATCCAGATCACGCATGGCGGCAATGTCTTTCTGACGGAAAAGGCCGTTGTCGTCGATATTGATCTTGGCATCGAGGGCAACCACGTGACCGCCCGGAGTTGTCACCAGCGGATTGATCTCCACAAGCGAGGCGTCAACCTTCCAGAACACATTGTACAGTTTCAGGATGATGTCAGTCGTGCTCCTGACCTGCCCGATATCGCGATACAGCTTGTAGGCGAGGTTGCGGGCCTGGTACGGCCTGAGTCCGAGAACCGGATCGACATAAAGCTTGAATATTTTTTCGGGGGTCTTGCGGGCGACCTCCTCGATGTCTACGCCACCGGCGGGTGACACCATGATGACCGGTTTTTTGGTGGCCCGGTCGAGTATGATGCCGACGTATGATTCGGAAATTATATCCTCGGCAACGGTGACAAGAACCTTTTTGACCGTAAGACCTTTGATGTCCATGCCCAGGATTTTCTGAGCCAGAACCTTGGCGGCTTCGGCGTTCTCGGCATACTTGATTCCGCCCGCCTTGCCGCGACCTCCGACATGAACCTGGGCCTTGACCATAACGGGCTTGTTAAGCCGGGCGGCAATGTCAAAGGTCTCCAGCGGGGTGGTGGCCACCTCACCGGGAGGAACGGGGATGCCGCCCTCGGCAAAAATCTGCTTGGCCTGATACTCATGAATCTTCATAGGTCGTTTCCCTCGTTGCTTCGTATATTTGATCGTTCTTGATATACTTTTCTGGCGATGGCCTGTAAATCCTGGACGGTGTTTTTTTCGGGATTATCCAGAACGGCCTCCATCAATTGATCGAGGATCTCACCCACCAGGGGACCCGGCTCGATACCGAACATCCGGATAAGATCCTGTCCGTCCAGCACCAAATCGGACCGCGAGAAAGGCGGTTTTCGACTGAGCTCATCGCGGATATCAGCTTCAAAGCTATCCACATCTTCCGTGTTGCCCCCCATCCCCTGGCCGATAACATCGGCTCGCCGCAGATCGAGCAGATCGAAAATGAGGTCGACGCCAACGCGCCTGACCAGACGGCGCAGTCCCTTGTCAGTCACGTCGGTGGTGAACATATGCCGGTCAACCAGAGTCACTACGTCCCTAATCAACTCATTAGAGTACCGCAAACGCCGCAACACTTCGGCGGCCGTCCTGCCCGAGGAGGCTTCGTGACCGTAGAAAGTCGCGCCGTCTTCCACCAACCGTTTGTGCTGCGGTTTACGGATGTCGTGAAAAAGAGCCGCCAGCCGCAAACGCAATTTGGGAACGCAGGCATCGACTACCCGGATGGTGTGTTCAAAGACATCATACTTGTGGAAACCGCCCGGCTGCTCGACACCAACACACAGTGCCAGTTCCGGCAACAACTGCTTGAGCAGCCCCGAGGTCTGCATCAGACGGAAACCCTCGGAGGGTTGTTTGGCCAGGCAGAGCAGTTTGTTAAGCTCCTCCGCGATGCGTTCCGGGGAAACGGTGGCAATCAGGGGAGCGTGTTGACGCAGAGCCTTAAGCGTTCCCGGCTCAATTACAAAATCGAACCTGGCCGCAAATTGCACGGCGCGCAGCATCCGCAGCGGGTCATCTTCAAATGACTCCGCATAAACCATGCGCAACTGCCTTTTTTCCAGGTCCAGGCGGCCGTCAAGGGGGTCAATCAACTCATCATCATCCAGGGCTACAGCCATAGCGTTTATGGTGAAGTCGCGCCGGACCAGGTCATCTTCGACACCGAGGAACGGGTCAAAGGAAACATCAAACTCCTTGTGCCCCCTGCCGGTGGAGTGCTCCCGGCGCGGCAGTGTAATGTCAAAGGTGTGTGATCGGCCGTGCCTGATCTGCGTGAACTTGATCACGCCGAAACTCCGCCCGACCAGGTCCACGCGACCGTAATGGCGGAGGATCTTTGAAAGCTCGTCGTAGGGAATTCCCGTTACTAGATAGTCACGGTCTTTGGAAGAGACACCTATCTGCAGCAATTTATCCCGAACGGCGCCGCCGACTTCGTATACGCGGCCTTTGACCGAAATATCATCGATGGTTTCTTTGGACAGTTCACACATTATCAATCTGGTACGATCCTCGTTCCCACATCGCCGTCCACGGCTCTGCCGGCATTGGCGAAAGAGGTGATAGTCACCATCTTGCCGCCGCTTTCAAGGAACCTGGTGGCAGCCCGAATCTTGGGTCCCATGGAACCGGGAGGAAAGTGCCCCTCTTCGTAATAGTGTTTTATCTGTGATACCGTAACCGTGTCCAGGTTTTTCTGATTGGGCTGCCCGAAGTTGATGGCCACCTTGTCCACCGAGGTGAGTATAGAGAGGATGTCGGCGCCGATCTCGCTGGCAATAACGGCCGAGCCGAGGTCTTTGTCGATGACGGCATCGATACCCTCGTAATTGCCATTGCTGTCAATATATACCGGGATACCGCCGCCGCCGCCGGCGATGACAATAACTCCCCGGGCCACCAGCTCGCGGATAGTCGGGGCCGCCACGGCCTTCAGGGGCATGGGCGACGGCACCACCCGGCGCCAGCCCCGGTTGGCATCCTTCTTCATCTGCCAGCCGCGCGACCGCGTGAAGTCGGCGACGTCTTCCTCGGAGTAAAATTGACCAATGAACTTGGTGGGGTTCTTTATAGCCGGGTCGTTTTCGTCGACAGTCATCTGGGTGATAATCGTAACCACGGCGCGATCGATCTTTTCGGCGCGGAGCCGGTTCTGGAGGGACTGTTCAATCATGTAACCCATACCGCCTTCGGTGTCAGCCACCAGGACCCCGAGAGGCAGAATCGGCGCCTTTCCCCTGGCCAGTTCAATCCGGAGCAGGGCGTTGCCGACCTGGGGGCCGTTGCCGTGCGAGACCACCAGGTTGAATCCCTGCCGAGCCAGTTCGACGATACCGCCCAGGGACTGGCGCGTGTTGGCAAACTGGTTGGCAATGGTATCCTCCCGGCCCGGTACCGTTATGGCGTTACCGCCGAGAGCCACAACTGCAGTTTTGTTTCCGACCATGATGTCGTGCCACTAGTCCTATGTAAAAAGGACGGGTCAGTTTTCCTGACCCGCCTCTCAGCTATCGTCTGCCTGCAGATACTTTTTTCGCGGTGCTCTTTTTGCGTTTGACACCGAGGAATTCCTTCAGGACCGAGGCCAGGTCCGGTGAGCCGATCTCCTGCAGGCTGTAGAAGACCCGCACCGACGGTTTGTTTATTTTGATGAGCCGGGTCAGGTCGATGGGCGTAGCGACCACGACCAGATCGCATTTTGTTTTGTTAATAGTGGCCTGGAGGTCCTTAACCTGTTTCGTACCGTAACCCATCGCCGGCAGCAACACCCCGATGTCAGGATACTTTTTGAAAGTATCGGTAATCGACCCGACGGTGTACGGGCGGGGGTCGACCAGTTCCGCGGCGCCGTACTTCTCGGCCGCCACCACACCGGCGCCGTAAGGCATTTCACCGTGGGTAAGGGTCGGTCCGTCCTCCACCACCAGCACTTTCTTGCCCCTGATTTTCTCGAAGTGCTCGACCTCCAGGGGTGAGGCGCCATCGACAACCACCGCTTCCGGGTTATAGGCTCGGATGTTGTTGCGCACCTCGGTGACGTCGTCGGGATCGGCCGAGTCAATTTTATTGATTAGAACGACGTCGGCCATCAGCAGGTTGTTCTGACCGGGATAATACGAAAGCTCGTGCCCCGGGCGATGCGGGTCAACTACCGTAATCATCAGATCCGGCTTGTAGAAGGACATATCGTTATTGCCGCCGTCCCAGAGAATGACATCAGCCTCTTTTTCGGCCTGGCGGATAATCATCTCGTAATCGACACCGGCGTAAACGATCACGTCGTTGACGATGTGAGGTTCATACTCTTCCCGCTCCTCGATGGTGCATTGGTGCTTATCCAGGTCCTTGAGCGTGGCAAAACGTTGACAGGCCTGCCTGGCCAGGTCACCGTAAGGCATGGGGTGACGGATGGCCACCACCTTTTTACCCATGGACTGCAGGACCTTGGCCACCTTGCGGGTCGTCTGGGACTTGCCACATCCGGTGCGGACGGCGCACACGGCGACCACCGGCTTTTTTGACTTGATCATAGTCGGCGCGCCACCTTCGAAGGAAAAGCGGGCACCGGCGGCGGTCACATAGGCGGCCTTCTCCATAACACTCTGATAAGGGACATCCGAATAGGAGAACACGACCTCATCTATGCCGTGTTTCTTGATAAGTCCGAGTAGTTGCTTTTCGTCGTAGATGGGTATGCCCCTGGGGTACAGCTTGCCGGCCAGGACCGCCGGATAGCGGCGGCCGTGAATGTCCGGAATCTGCGTGGCTGTAAAGGCCACAACTTCGTAGTCCTTGTTGTCACGATAGACGGTGTTGAAATTGTGGAAGTCGCGCCCG
>CBFCYQ010000218.1:0-5152 GCA_965602205.1 uncultured bacterium
CCGGATTAACTCGCGCACGCGGGATGCCTTCATGTAGTAGGCGTCATAGTAGCCGGACGAAAGAGCATAGGTACCCAGCATGATGCGCCGTTTGACTTCATCACCGAACCCGGCCGTGCGGGTCGCGGCATACATGTCGGCCAGTTCACCGCTTCTCCCCTCCCGCAGGCCGTACCTGACACCATCGTAACGCGCCAGGTTTGACGAGGCCTCGGCGTTGGCCACGATATAGTAGGCAGCGATGGCTTTGTCGGTCAGGGGAAGCGAGATATCGGCAAAGGTGTGCCCGGCCTTCTCCAGCAGTTTGATGACATTTCTCACCACCGTTTCCACATCCGGGTCGAGTCCTTCCGCGAAATACTCTGCCGGGATGCCGATTTTGAACTTCCGGTCAGTCTTGATTTCGACCGGGTGATCGGGGTGGTCACGTTCCGCAGACGTGGCGTCATGGGTATCACAGCCGCAGATCGCTTTAAAGGCCAGGGCGAGGTCTTCGGAGTTGCGGGCCAGCGGCCCGATCTGATCCAGTGAGGAACCGAACGCTACCAGACCATACCGGGACACACTGCCGTAGGAGGGTTTAAGACCGTACACACCGCAGAAAGCAGCCGGCTGGCGGATCGAACCGCCGGTGTCGGAGCCGTACGCGATGGGCACTATCCCCTGCGCCACCACCGCGGCCGAGCCGCCCGAGGACCCGCCGGGGACCAGTTCGTGGTTAACCGGGTTTTTGACCGGACCGAAGTATGAGTTTTCGTTCGAGGAGCCCATGCCGAATTCGTCCATGTTGGTCTTGCCGATTATCACCGCCCCGGCTTTGATAAGACGCGTGACGCAGGCGGCATCGTACGGCGGGATGAACTTATCGAGGATGTGGGAGCCGCAGGTGGTTTCGTAATCGGTGTAGCAGATGTTGTCCTTGAGAGCCACCGGGACTCCCGCCAGGGCACGGGGTGCCGCCGTCCCCTCTTTTACTTCCTTGTCGATAGCCTGAGCCTGGCTGAGAGCTTTCTCCTCACAAAGTGTAATAAAAGCGTTAAGACGGCTGCCCTCGGTTTTGGCCAGGGACAGGGCTTCTTCGGTCAGCGCGACGGCGGACAGTTTGCCGGCGTTGACGCCTGCAGCTATCTCGGCGGCGGCCAGGCTTTTGTATTCGGGCATGAGGAGAATATAGGCAATCGCCGCATCCGGGCAAGGAGAGAAAAATCCAGTCTCTGCCCTCTGGGCCACGCGTCACATACTGGATTGCTTTAATATGGTTTTCTCGTAGGGCATAATAAAAAAGGCCGGAGCAAATCCGGCCTCTTCCGGCTGGGCCTGTTTCACCCAGCCGAGCCATAAGAATGACTACACCGTTACAGGAACGGCAAATATTCTCCCAGTTCGTAACCTCCGACGTGCATGCGGTAGCGATCCCATTCGATTCTCTTGTTGGCAATCAGTTTTTCAAAGATGTGGTCACCGAGAACCTCACGGATGAATTTGGATTTCTCCAGTTCGTTGATGGCGTTCTCGAGAGAATTGGGCAGGGTGTCAATTTTGAGAGTGTCTTTTCTGGCGGTATCCATGTGGAAGATGTTTTCCTCGACCGGCTCCGACAGTTTGTACTTGTTCTCAATACCTTTGAGGCCGGCGGCCAGCATGCAGGCAAAAGCCAGGTAAGGATTGGCGGCCGGGTCGGGTGAGCGCAGTTCGACCCGCACGCTCCTCTCCCGCCCCAGCCGATAGGCCGGGACGCGGACCATGCTGGAACGGTTGCGCCGCCCCCAACTGATATATACCGGCGCCTCGTACCCGGGCACCAGCCGCTTGTAGGAGTTGACCCACTGGTTGGTCACCAGGGTAAACTCTTTTATATGAGTCAGGATGCCGGCCGTGAAGTGGCGGGCCAGCTTGGACAGATTGTATTCATCATTAGGGTCGAAGAAAAGGTTCTTCTCAGCCTCAAAGAGCGACATATGGCAGTGCATGCCACTGCCGTTCTCGCCGAATATCGGCTTGGGCATAAAGGTGGCATAGAGATCAGCTTCCTGGGCGACTTCCTTGACAATAAAACGGTAGACCTGGGCAAAGTCGGCCATGACCAGGGCCTCTTGATACTTAAGGTCAATCTCGTGCTGGGAGGGAGCTACCTCGTGGTGCGAACACTCGACCCGAATGTCGACAGCCTCGAGGGCAATGACGGTGCGCTTGCGAAGCTGGGTGCCGATGTCGACGGTTTCGAAATCGAAATAGCCGGACTGATCGAGAATCTCGGTTTCCTGGTCGCTGCTAAAATAGAAATACTCTATTTCGGGACCGATGAAGGCCGTCCAGCCCTTCTCTTTCAGCTTGTTCAGGTTGCGCTTGAGGACCCAGCGTGGGTCGCCTTCGTAGGGCCGGCCGTCGGGGTGCTGGATATCGCAGAACATCATGGCCACCTTCTCGCCCGCAATTTCCCAGGGAATGATGCGAAAGGTCACCGGGTCGGGGATGGCCATCAGGTCGGATTCTTCGATGCGGGCAAAACCCTCCACCGAGGAGCCGTCGAATCCCTGGCCTTCGTCAAGCACCTGTTCGATTTCGCTACGGGTGATCGACATGCCTTTGATCTTGCCGAGAATATCGGTAAAGCAAAGCCGGATATAGCGCACCCCGGCCTCGTCGATTTGTCTTAAGATATCCTCTTTAGTTCTGGTCATCTGTGTTTCTCCTGCCCATGTGTTTTTTCGAGTGGCGACCCCTGAATGAAAGGCGCTAAGTAAGCCCGCTCTTTTCAAAAATCAACAAAAAGATGGCGCCTGTCCGCCGACAGCGAGCGCCGGTTCCCTCGCCAATACACCATATATGTCAGATTATCGATTAAGGTTCCCGGAGCGAACCAGGTATTTAGAGTGTTACTTTAGATGGCGCGGTTAAGATTATTCTAATTTGAGAGTTACAGTCGTGTGGTCCGGCTGCATCCGGTGATACTTGACTCCGGCCATATCGAATATCCGCCGAGCCGCCACGTAAATGGGATCGTCATTGTACTTGTCCGACAGGTAGACCACTTCGCGTATTCCGACCTGGACGATCAGCTTGGCGCACTCGTTACAGGGAAACAGCGAAACATACATTGTGGCCCCATCAAGTTCCGGCTTGTTGGAGGAGTTGGTAATGGCGTTCATTTCCGCGTGGCAGACGTAGGGGTACTTTGTCTCCAGGTAGTCCCCCTCGCGGTCCCAGGGTAGCTCGTCATCGGAACACCCCGTCGGGAAGCCGTTATAGCCGATGCCGATGATGCGCTTTTTGGCGTTGACGATACAGGCTCCCACCTGGGTACCCGGGTCCTTGGAACGCCGGGCAGAGAGCTGGGCGATGGCCATGAAGTACTCTTCCCAGCTTATGTAATCGGTGCGTTTCGGTTTCATACTACCCACAAAAAAGACCCTACCGTTTCCGATAGGGTCAAAGAATAAACTTTCAGGCAGTTATTGTCAATGTCTATTCCCCGGACTTTCTGTCGAGGTAGCCCTTCACTGAGGTGAGAAGATCAATAGGAACCGGGAAGATCAGAGTTGAGCTATTCTCCGCCGAGACCTCGACCAGCGTCTGGAGGAACCTGAGCTGCATAGCGTTAGGGGACTGGGCGATGACTTTACCGGCGTCGGCGAGTTTTTGGGAGGCCTGGAATTCACCCTCGGCGTGGATAATCTTGGAGCGCCGCTCCCTCTCGGCTTCGGCCTGCCGCGCTATGGCCCGGACCATCTCCAACGGCAGGTCGACATTCTTGACCTCGACCACGGACACTTTGATACCCCAGGGCTCGGTCTGGTCGTCGATAATATGCTGCAGTTTGGCATTAATCTTTTCCCGGTTGGCCAGCAGGTCGTCAAGTTCGACCTGTCCCAGCACCGACCGGAGCGTGGTCTGGGCAATCTGGGAAGTGGCCTCGAAGAAGTTGGCCACGGATACAATAGCCTTGTTGGGATCGAGCACCTGGAAATACAGCACGGCGTTGACCTTCACCGAGACGTTGTCCTTGGTAATGACATCCTGAGCCGGAACGTCGAAAGTGATCACGCGCAAGTCGACCTTAACCATGCGATCGACGATCGGAATCAGGAGAATCAGGCCGGGGCCCTTGGCCCCTATCAGACGTCCGAGACGAAAGACTACGCCCCGCTCGTATTCTTTCAGGATTCTGATAGCATTAGCGAGAATAATAAAAGCGAAGAAGACAATTACCGCAATGACTGGCAGTTGCATTTGGTCACACTCCCTGTTTATGAATTCAACTTCCTGACTTTCAGAACCATACTGTCCACCGAGATAATCTCGACCTTGTCGCCGACCGCCAGGTTCTCGGCGGACTCCATCTGCCACAAAGCACCGTCGACGTAGACGAGGTTACTCTGCTTAACAACGGCAGTCTTACCGATCATGCCCTCCTGCCCAACAAAGGGCTGGTGTCTGGCAGCCTTGATAACCAGCCAGGCAGCCAGGAAAGCGACGACACCGACACAGACGACAACGGTGATGAGAATAGACTTGGATACCGCCAGGTTGGGATCGACGGTATCGACCAGCATAAGGCCGCCGAAAAACATGGATATAATTCCACCGATTGTTAAAATTCCATGACTGATCACTTTCACCTCGGCTATGAATAAGATTATTCCCAGCATGATCAAAGCCAGGCCGGCGTAGTTTATTGGCAGTGTCTGAAAGGCATAAAAGGCGAGAATCAGCGAGATAGCGCCCACCACTCCCGGAAGGATGCTTCCGGGGTTGTATAACTCCAGAACGATACCGAGACCACCCAGCGAGAAGAGAATAAAGGCGATATCCGGGGTCGTTATCAGTTCCAGGATTTTGTACACCCAGGAAGATTTGATCTCTTCGGTTCTGGCGCCTTTCACTTTCATGGTTACGGTACCGGTCGGCACTTCGGTCTGGCGACCCTCCAGCTTTTCAAAAAGTTCGTCAAGGTCTTTGGCGCGGACATCAATCACGTTAAGGGCCAGGGCGACACTGTCGGTGATGGATACCGACTCGCGCACTGCCTTTTCGGCCCAGTCGGCATTTCGGCCGTGCCTTTCAGCGGCAGCCCGAATCTGCGCCACAGCATCATTGGTGACCTTCTCGTTCATCACCGAATCGATTTCCTTCCCCATAGCGTCGACCGGAT
>CBFCYQ010000219.1:0-5129 GCA_965602205.1 uncultured bacterium
CGAGATTCTGCATCGACAGTTTCCTTCCGGGCGTTGAAAAACTCCCAGCGGCACGAATCCGGAAGATCACCGGGCAGAATCTCAATAATCTCCATGTATTGGCTGTGGCAGCCAAGCCTGAGATCGAAGGCCGAGATGGAGTAGCCGCCTGCCTGCAGTGTCACCGGTAACGTGTCATAGATTTGCATGTCAGTGACGGTGATTTGGCCGATGGATACCCTTAGAGTATCATCGCCGTTTGGCACGGCGGGTTTCTCCGCTCCGGCGAGTGCGACCGCGTGGACGCACAGCAGGAGTGTCGTCAGCACCAGTGGTTCGGTAAATCTGGTCATAATTGTACCGTGGGCCTTGGTGAAAAGAATCGCCATGCCCGGCATAAAAAAAGCCCATCAATCACGATGGGCTTTCCAAACTATCATTAACTACTTGATAACCTTAAACTTGTGCGGGCCGTCCCAGGCCGGAACATGCAGCAATTCGATGTTCTCCGGCGCAGAAAAAATCCACTCGCCTCCGGGCGGGAAAAAGGCCGAATCCACTACCAGTGTTCCCGGCTCCGGCACCACCAACTCGAAAGAGAGCTTTTTGCTGGGTTCAACTTCCTTGTGATAACCGATCTTGACGGCCACTCCGCCGAACCCAATAAGATCGGGAAGCTGTCCATCCCAGTCACGCTCAACGGCAAAGACACCCTGGAGGTCCCAAATCGACTTGTCATGCCAGCCATTGAATCCCTTGATGTCGCCATTGGCGTTAAGACCCTTGCCGCTGTCCGGAACGTGAATTACCTTTTTGATACTAGGCGACTTGATCGTAAAACCAAGCGTAAAGCCGGTTCGCAGAGTATCAGTGGTCGTGTAAATATCGAATGAAACCTTTTCGCCGGCCTTAAGAGTCGTATCATTTACAACTCCCGGGCCGGTGACTTTCATACTGACTGCTGTCTCAGAAAAAGCGGCTGCCGCCAGAGCCAGTACAAGAAACCCCGCAAGCAGAATTGCTACCTTTTTCATAAGTTCTCCTGACAGTTAGGCTGCAATGTTTATTTTCCAATCCTTTGGCAATGAGTTTTTAACCTACGGCTATTACAAAGGGTTGTCAAACTCAATTTTTTGTACTTCCGGCCGGGCGTTCGGTTCCCCTCCTTTGCGGATCGAGACTAAAACGGGCTCACTAATCCACTATATCCGGCCGGCCGACAGTCGCCCGATAAACCGGAGTATGTGAATTTTTTCTCTTGACCCGAGCCCCCTTATCGCCCATATTTTCTCTAATCATTTTAACCACAAGGGATCATCTTATGAGTACTGTCGAGATCAAAGCCAATCCCACCCAACCACAAGTAACACTTATCGGCTCTTCGGTCGGCAAAAAAATCTTCATGGCCGTCAGCGGATTGGTGTTGTTTGGATTTGTTGTGGGGCACCTGACTGGCAACCTTCAGATCTTTCTCGGGCAGGATAAACTCAACACCTATGCTCAACTGCTTAAAGACCTGCCTGCATTGACTTGGACAGTGAGGGTGATTATGTTCATCTTCCTGGCCATCCACGTATGGCGTGGCATCCAGCTCTATTTCGAGAATCGCTTTTCACGGCCTATTCGTTACGTAATAAATGCTACCGTGCAAGCCCCCCTGGCGTCGCGTGTCATGATATTCACGGGCGGCGGCATATTTTTGTACGTTGTCTATCACTTGTTGCACTATACGTTCATCGTCACCAATCCGCAGTATGTCAACCTGCACGACACCCTCGGCCGTCACGATGTGTATTCCATGGTTGTGCTCAGCTTCCGCAACGGCTGGATATCGGCCGTTTACCTGGTGGCCATGGCCTCACTTTGTTACCATTTATCGCACGCCATTCCGTCCTTCTTTCAAACCCTCGGATTGAATAACGAGAATGCCGAACCGAAGCTAAAGGCGCTGGGATGGATTGTAGCGATTTTGATATTTGTCGGTTACTCCGCAATACCGTCGGCTGTATTGACTGGAATCATCACCTTACCGGAAGGAGTGCACTGATATGAATCTCGACTCAAAAGTTCCCTCGGGTCCGTTGACGGAAAAATGGAGTAAGCACAGATTCGAGATGAAGCTGGTTAACCCGGCCAACAAAAGGAAATACAGTGCTATCGTTGTCGGTACGGGTCTGGCTGGTGGTTCAGCCGCGGCAACCCTGGCTGAACTGGGCTACTGTGTCAAAGCTTTTTGTTTTCAGGACTCGCCGCGTCGAGCTCACTCCATCGGGGCCCAGGGCGGCATCAACGCCGCCAAGAACTACCAGAACGACGGTGACTCCATATACCGACTGTTTTTTGACACGATCAAAGGCGGCGACTTCCGTTCCCGGGAAGGCAACACGCACCGGCTGGCTGAAGTTTCCAATAACATAATCGACCAGTGCGCCGCTCAGGGCATTCCCTTTGCCCGCGAGTACGGCGGCACCCTGGCCAATCGCTCGTTTGGCGGTGCGCAGGTGTCGCGTACATTCTATGCCCGCGGTCAGACCGGCCAGCAGTTGCTGCTGGGGGCTTATTCGGCTCTGCAGCGACAGGTGGCCCTGGGCAAAGTCCAGATGTATCCCCGCACCGAAATGCTCGATCTGGTGCTGGTCGATGGCCATGCCAAGGGGATCGTGGTACGGGATTTAGTCACCGGGAAAATCACGTCGCACGCCGCCGATGCCGTGGTCCTGGCCACCGGCGGTTATGGCCGCGTGTTTAATCTCTCGACCATGGGACTGGGCTGCAATGTCACGGCCGCCTACCGTGCTTACAAGAGAGGGGCGCTGTTCGCCAACCCCTGTTACACGCAGATTCATCCGACCTGCATCCCGCATACCGGAGACTACCAGTCGAAACTGACGTTGATGTCGGAGTCGTTGCGCAACGACGGCCGGATATGGGTGCCCAAAAACAAAGGCGATAAGCGCCCTCCCAACGAGATTCCGGAGGCGGAACGCGATTATTACCTGGAACGCAAGTACCCGAGTTTCGGCAACCTGGCCCCGCGCGACATCTCTTCGCGCTCGGCCAAGGAGGCTTGCGACGACGGGCGCGGAGTCGGTCCCTCCGCCTACGGCGTCTATCTGGATTTCTCGGACGCCATCGGGCGGTTGGGAAAGGCGGTTATCACCGAGCGTTACGGCAATCTCTTCGAGATGTACCACCTCATCACCGATGAGGATCCTTACGAAGTGCCGATGCGGATTTACCCCGCCTCGCATTACACCATGGGCGGTCTCTGGGTTGACTACAATCTCATGAGCAATATCCCGGGCCTGCACGTCATCGGCGAAGCCAACTTCTCCGATCACGGCGCCAATCGCCTGGGAGCCTCGGCGCTGATGCAGGGGCTGGCCGACGGTTACTTCATTCTGCCATACACCATCGGCGACTATTTCGCCCGCGCCGGCGCTCAAAACATCTCCACCGATCGCGCCGAGTTCCGCGAAGCCGAGGAGGCTGTTGCCTCACGCCTGAAGAAACTGCTCTCCATCAATGGCACCCGCACGGTCGAGTCGTTCCACAAGGCGCTGGGAGAGATCATGTGGGAGAAAGCCGGAATGGCGCGGAACGAAACCCGGCTGAAACAGGCGCTCGAGGAAATCCCCAAACTTCGCGAAGAATTCTGGCAGGACGCGCGGGTTCTCGGTTCGGCCGACGATTTCAACATGACGCTGGAGAGAGCCTACCGTGTCGCCGACTTTCTGGAGTTCGCCGAAATATTCTGCCATGACGCGCTGAACCGTCAGGAATCCTGCGGGGCTCACTTCCGCGAGGAGTATCAGACCAAAGAAGGCGAGGCGCTGCGCGACGATAAGAGATTCGCCTACGTCGCGGCCTGGGAAGACAAGGGGGTCGGCGTTAAGCCGGAGCTGCATAAAGAAGAACTCAAGTTTGAAACCGTCGAATTGGCCACGAGGAGTTATAAATAATGAACTTGACACTACATGTTTGGCGTCAGAAAAACGCCCAGGATAAAGGGAGAATGGAAGTATACGAAGCCCGTGATGTCTCTCCCGACATGTCGTTTCTGGAAATGCTCGATGTGGTCAATGAGGATCTGGTTAAAAAAGGCATCGAGCCGATTCACTTTGACCATGACTGCCGTGAAGGTATTTGCGGCGCCTGCTCCCTGGTGATAAACGGCATTCCCCACGGGGGCAAAAAGGGCTGCACCACCTGCGAGTTGCGCATGCGCAATTTCAAGGACGGTGACACTATATACGTCGAACCGTTCCGGGGCAAGGCCTTCCCGGTCTTAAAGGACCTGACAGTCGATCGTTCGTCACTGGATCGTATCATCCAGGCCGGCGGGTATGTCTCCGTGAACACCGGCGGCGCTCCCGATGCCAACGCCATCCTGATTCCCAAGGATGACGCGGAAACCGCTATGGATGCCGCCGCCTGTATCGGCTGCGGCGCCTGCGTGGCCGCCTGCAAAAACGCTTCGGCCATGCTCTTTCTCTCCGCCAAGGTCAGCCAGTTCGCCACCCTTTCTCAGGGCAAGGTGGAGAGAGAAAAACGCGTCCAGAACATGATTGCCCGCATGGATGCCGAGGGTTTCGGCAACTGCACCAATTATTTCGAGTGCGAGGCCGTTTGTCCCAAAGAGATTTCGGTCAAGTTCATCGCCAAGATGAACCGTGAATACTTGCGGGCCGCGGCGAAGTAGTGAAGAAGTAATTTAAGCGCCGCCAGGCGCGTTGATATGAGTGGCAACCGGGCGCCCCGGCCTGCCTGACCGGGCGCTCGGTGCTCCGGGATTATCCCCGGACAGGGGAATTACACCTCCCACTCAATTTTCATCCCGTCAACAGCAATAGCCAGGTTATCAATTCCGTACTTTTCGGCAAGGGCGCTGATGGTGGCTGTCTCTTCGGGCGTACCGAGGTGAGTCATAACGTACTGGCCGACCTGGATTTCCTGTGCATAGTCCAGGAACTCCTCAAGATCGATATGGGTCGTTTCCAGGAACACATAGTCGTGTCCGTCAAGATGATCCCTGACATCGGCGAAACTCAGGATATCGGCCGAATAGAATATCGATTTGCCCCCGACCATTATGCTGAAACAGTGGCACTGCATCCGGTTGGGCAGGTCAAGCCGGGCGAGGAGATCGG
>CBFCYQ010000220.1:0-5078 GCA_965602205.1 uncultured bacterium
CTGCAAGAGGCCGGCATCGGAAGTGACATTTACTACCCGGTCGCCTTTCACCGCCAGGAGTGCTTCCAATCGCTGGGATACGCGGCGGACGATTTTCCGGTGGCCGTCAAAGCCAGCGGCGAGGTGCTGGCCCTTCCGATATACCCCGAACTGACAGCCGGGGAGCAGCAGGCGGTAATTGACGCGGTCACGAAATTCTTCGCTTAGGTTCAGCATACATGGCGCCAGGAGCCTGAGACATATGCCGGGAAAGAGGATTGTCATATTCGGCTGGTCGAACTCCGTGCACGTGCTGCGGTGGGTCGCCGGCTTGAAAGGCCGGGGCTATGTTATCAAAGTGATATCTCTTGACGGTGGGCCCATCCCCGAGGTGGAGACGGTAGTGTTGCCTCGCCGCAGCCGATGGTCGTATTTGACGCAGGCGGGAGGGGCGGCCGGGGCGGCCCGCGAGTTCGAGCCCGACCTGGTGCACGCGCACTATGCTTCGGGGTTCGGCGTGTGGGGTATGAAAACGAGATTCCAGCCGTCGGTGGTGTCGGTGTGGGGCTCGGACCTGTTCGAGTTTCCGTCAAACCCGGTCAACAGGTTTGTTGTCCGTCGGGTTTTGAATCGGGCGACGCATATCACCGCCACGAGCCGGCTTTTGGCCGACCGCGCCGGTCAACTGGCCCCGCAGACGAAAGACAAAATCTCGATCATACCGTTCGGCGTGACCGTCCCGGAGAAAGTACGTCCGCTACCGCCGTCCAGACCGCTGAAGATATGTTACATCAAACCGCATAAACCGATTTACCGTCCGGAGGTGCTTGTCCAGGCCATCGCCGAGGTAAAGAAGGCTTTTCCAGACGTCCTTTTGAGCATGGCCGGCGAGGGGCCGCTGACGAGTCGATTGCTCGAGCAGATCCGTCGGCTGCAACTCGAAGACAACGTGAAGATGGTCGGCCGACTTGACTACGGCTGCATCCATGATTTCATTGCCGAACATCACCTGATGGTGCTGCCTTCGCGGATGGAATCTTTTGGCGTGGCCGTTCTGGATGCATCGGCGGCAGGCAGGGCGGTAGTAGCGTCCGACGTGGGTGGTATCCCGGAGGTGTTGAAAGACGGCGAGACGGGTATCCTGGTGCCGGCCGGCGACTGGCGGAAGCTGGCGCAGACTATTGCGGACCTGGCCGAGGATACCGGGCGACTTACCAGACTGGGCGAGGCCGGGCGGGAGTTCGTCAAAAGTAATTTCGTGTGGGAGAAATCCCTGGATTTGATGGCGGAACTTTATGAGCGCCTGATATATGAAAGCAAGAAGACCTGAAAAGCGCATACCGCTTCTGGATGTGAACCTGTCCCGCGAGGCGAAGCGGCTGGTGGCCGGTACCCTGGCATCCGGCTGGTTGACCTCGGGCCCCAGGGCGCGAGACTTCGAACAGGCGGTGGCCGCCTACATGAAGGTGAAATATGCCGCCGCCGTCAACTCGTGCAGTATGGGCCTGCAGCTGGCGCTGCGGTCGCTCGGGGCCGCTCCGGGCAAGGAGATTATCACGACGCCCTTTACGTTCGTGGCCACCATCGAGGCTATTCTGGCCACAGGGGCCCGGCCCGTGTTTGCCGATATCGACCCCCATACTCTGTTAATGGACACCGATGAGGCAGCGCGAAAGGTTTCGCGGAAAAGCCTGGCGGTGATTCCGGTCGATATTGGCGGTCATCCCTCCGATTACGGCGCTCTCAATGAAATCTGCAGTGAGCGTTCCGTGTCTCTGGTGGCCGATGCCTCGCATTCGTTCGGCGCTCTTTACCGGGGCAAATCGATCCCGCGCGCGTGTGATGCGGCGGTTTATTCTTTCCATTCGACGAAGAACCTGACCTGCGGTGAGGGGGGCATGGTCGTCTCGCGGCGCCGCGACATTATTGAGGATGTCAGGCGGCTGGCCCTGCACGGTATCACGAAAACGGCTCACGAGCGGCGGGCGAAAAAGACGTGGGCGTATGACGTGGTGGACTATGGTTTCAAGGCGAATATGTCGGATGTCCACGCGGCTATCGGCCTGGGTCAGATGGGTGCGTTTGAGTCCGACCAGGCCCGACGGCACAAGCTTGTCGAACGCTACTTAGAACGACTGGGTGATCTGGACGATTATCTCGAGTTGCCGCGTACTGAAAAGAGGACGGAGCCGGCCTGGCATCTTTTTATCATCAAACTGAATCTTTCGCGGTTGAAAATAGGCCGGGACGGTTTTATCCGGGAGATGTCGCAGCGTCAGGTCGAGTGCGGAGTACACTACAAGCCTGTTTTCGAGTTGGCCTACTATCGCCGCATGCCGGGATTTGAAGGCCGGCAGTTTCCGAATACGATCAACGCCGGTCGGCGGGTCGTTACGCTGCCGCTATATGCCGGCCTGACCGTGGCCGAAGTCAATTACATCTGCGAGTGTGTGCGAGATATCCTGACGAGGTTCGGGCGTTAGTCATGCCCGGGCCGGCGGCCAGAGAGACTCTTGCATGAAGCGGTCGATTTGGTTATTTTTATATTATGCCGGCAAATCTGCCCCCGAATTATTATGAGCTGGAACGCGAATTCAAGGCCGAGAAGGATCCGCGCGAGAAGCTGCGCCTGGCCCAGGAGCTGCTGGCGCTTATGCCCAAACACAAGGGCACGGACAAGCTCCAGGCCGAATTAAAGGCAAAGATATCCAAGCTGAAGAAGCAGATAGAGGGAGGCGAAAGAAGCCACGGAACGCGGCAGGCGCCGACTCATGACCATATCGAGAAAGAAGGGGCGGGCCAGGTTATTCTGGTGGGAGCGCCCAACAGCGGCAAATCCTCGCTGGTCGATTCCCTGACACACGCCAAGCCGATGGTGGGTGATTACCCGTACACGACCCGTGAACCCCTGACCGGGATGATGGATTTCGAGACGATCCAGATACAGTTGATAGACACGCCGCCGATTTCGCCGGAGTCGTTTGAAAACTATATGTCGCCGCTGGTGCGCAACGCCGACCTGGTCGTTCTGGTGGCCGACCTGGCCTCGCCGGCGATGGCCGAGAACCTCCACTTCGTGATGGAGAAGCTGGAGGAAAAGCGCATCCTTCTTAGACCGGAGGTCGGCGAATGTCCCGACGACCCCCGCTTCTGCGTCAAAAAAACCCTGATCTGCGGCCACAAAGAGTATGACGATGAGTCCGGCGAGAAGCAGGCCGAACTGGCGGCGATATTTCCGGGCTACCCGGCGGTGGCGACCTCGATTATCGATGATGACAGTCTGGGGGCCTTCCGGCGGGCGGTTTTTGAGGCGCTCTGCATAATCCGGGTCTACACCAAGCCGGTCGGTAAGGAAGCCGATTTTTCCGACCCGGTGATTCTACCGATCGGGGGGACAGTGGAAGAAGCCGCGGAGGTCCTGCACAAGGATTTCGCCCGCAAGTTCAAGTTCGCCAAGATATGGGGGCACGGCAAATTCGACGGCCAGCGCGTCCAGCGCGATTTCCACCTGAATGACGGGGATATTTTGGAGTTTCACGTGTAGGCAGCTTCCGGCGGCCCAGAGTCTTTTCAACGCAGATAATACCGAAAACCCAGATGGGCGTTGAAGCCGCCCACATCAAGTTTAAAATCGTCCGCGCGCTCGCCGAAAAACAGTTTGTCGCCGTCGTAATCGGTGAACGAATATGTGGTCATGCCCACCAGGGTGATTTTGGGCCGGATAGGCCGCTCAATACCGACACCAATAAACCAGCCGAGGGTGTTATCGCTCGATTCGTAAGTGAAGTTCTCCATGCGGATCTGGGTATTGGTTTCGGTATAGATCTCAATTTTGAGGTAGTTGTATTCGATGCCGGCGGTGAGGAAAGCGCCCCCCAGCCCGGGAAAGAACTGGCCGGCCGCCGATAAGACGCGTTGGGTCAGCCGGGAGTTGTCGTAGACTATGGGATCGTCGCTGTCCGTTTTATACCGGGTGCTGGTACGAACGCGGTGGCCGTCCTCGGAAAGCAGGTAGTCAAACGAGAGCGTGAGAGAGAATCTGCTGTTAAAGCGGTAGCCCACTAGAGGAGTAAATCCGAAGAGGTTTTTGGAGTTGAGGAAATAGCCATACCTGTCGGTTACGTTGAAATAGCCCACGATAGTGTAGGGTTCGGCCGAAGGGTCCACCGGGTAGTCATAGGTTATAGCAGGATCAAGAGTAAGAGAGTACCAACCGTCGCCATCCATGAAACGCGATGACAGACCGGCCCCGAAAAACAAGCCGTTGCCGGAAGCGCCCGCGATGGTCGGGATCAGCAGTAGTAAGGCAACAGTGGTGATGATCGCTCTTGGGGACATCGTTCCTCCACAAAAGTTGATGCCTACCAGAAATGTAACCGCAACGGCTGTAAATGTCAAGCACGGCCCGGGGTCAATAATGCTTGACATAACCATATCCGAGCGCAAGATTAGGTGCATGATACAATCTCCCAGATTCAATTTCATAGATGTTTTGTGGACGCCGTGGCAGGCGCTGATGCCGAAAAAGATCGCGGTGATGACGTTCTTTCTGGTGCTGGCGCTGGCCGTCTACAATGTTTTCACGTACCTGGCGCTGGCGATCCAGGGTGAGTCGGTCGGGTTTGTTTTTTCCACCTACGGTTTTTTCTATTTCTCGACGGCGGCCTTCACCGGTGTGTTCGCGCAGATAATTTTTGGGATCGGCGCCGTGGGCGCGCTGCTGGCGGTCATGCTCGGCTTTTTCGGGGTGGCGGCTATCGAGATCGAAGAAGTTCGCGGTAACCGTTTCATGTCGTTCGCAAAGGCGGTCGGGTTTGCTTTCCGGCGGCTGGGGCAGATATTTCTCTCCGAGGTGTCGATAGTCCTGTTTCTGGCGGTGATTGTCCTGTTGTTCTTCCTTTTGGGACTGGTGACGCGGATTCCGTACCTGGGGGAGTGGATTTTCAGCCTGTTTTTCGTCCTGCCCAATTTCGTGGTGGCCTTCTTCGTGGTCATCATCGCGGTTATCCTGCAGATTTCCTTTGTCCTCCTGCCGGCGGTGTCGGCGGCGGAACGGCACGGGGAGACATTCAACTCCATCCTGGAGACCTTTTCGACCG
>CBFCYQ010000221.1:0-5070 GCA_965602205.1 uncultured bacterium
AGGACTCGGTCACCTACCGCGTGGCTCTGCTGGCTTCGCCTTCAGGATCAGAGGGGCTGGGGTCGGTTCTGGAGAAAGCGCAAGCGTGGGTCTGGACTTGCTGTGAAGGTGTCAGGGGCAACGCCAACGGCGACCCGGACGACAAAGTCAATATCTCGGATGTCGCTTACCTATTAGACTTCCTTTTTGGAATACCCACCGGTCCCGAACCGACTTGTTGGGAGGAGGGCAACGCCAACGGGGATACTGACGAGAAGGTTAATGTCTCGGATGTATCCTACCTGCTGGCGTACTTGTTCGGCATCCCGACCGGGCCGGAGCCGAAACCGTGCCCATAGCCTGACAACGGACACAAATAGTAATAATCAAAGCCGGCCGCCCTCTTTCGCAATGGGGGCGGTCGACTGTTTTGATTCTGCACCCGGCTATATCTCTTTGCCCGTCAGAAGGGCCTTGACAATTTTATCCATTATGATATACTAAAGTAAGTGTGCGTTATACTGGCAGGACTTGCCAGAGTTGCATCTATTCCAAAATCCTTCGGTGCGGCCGCGGTGACAGAAGCTTTACTTCGCGCAATGCCTAGCCAGTTGATACATCCTATCTCAGCGTAGTTCAACGGCAATCGCACAGTAATCGATAGGTTGACTGTTAGCAGCAACAGCGGCCGACCGGACGGGAGACCGTTTTGACGAAACCGTGGAAATTCTTGAAACTCCTGTCGGCTTGCATACTCATTGTCGGCACGGCCTCCAGTGTCGCGCTAGGTCAGGGCGCAGATGAGTTTGAGTCGGCGACCGGCCCGCAGCAGCTCCCGCTGTCGGCGAGGTCCGTGCAGCCGCTTCCCCAAGTTTCACAGCCGTGCGAATATCTCTCCTACTCAGGTGCGGCAGGTTACTATTGGCGTATCCCGGGCGGCTCAGGTCACGATCTTTACAATATGCGCTTTACACCGGAGGCAGCCTGCACATTGAAAACAGCCACGATTCGGCTTTACAACGGATATGAAGGCTTCTCCGATGAATCCGGCCAGGGGATCGATGTCATTGTCTGGGATGACGATGGCTCCGGTCTTCCGGGGACAGAGTTGGCAAGAATCAACGTCCCGGCTTCCGAATTGGTGTGGGACCCGGAGAAACTGGAGGTTGACTTCTCAGAGAACGATCTGGGTTTTGAGGGGGATTTTCATATAGGCTGGACGGTTGTCAACCCGGCGCAGGACAATATGGCCATATTGTCGGATGACGGTTCCAACGTGTGGCGTGTCAACCCGTCGCAACATACGACAGGTGTCCCGGTGGCGGCAGACATAGAGGTTATCTTTGAGAGCGTAATGGATGAAACGTCCGTTGACAGCAGCGCATTCGTCATACAGGGCAGTTGTTCCGGCCTGCACCCGGGAACGTTTTCATTTACCGCCTGGCTCGGCAAAGCCGAGTTTGTGCCCGACGAAGCCTTCTATCCGGGTGAGAAGGTAACGGTGACGTTGGTGGGTGATGGTGGTCGGCGGGCGAGCCTTTATGACGATGGTTCGTGGCACTTCATCGCGGACAAGTCTTACACCGATTACAATTTCCTCATTGAAGCCCAGGTTTGTTACGAGGATGGGAATCTTCCATCATCACAGGGAGTACCCCTGGACAGGAGTTTTACCTGGTCATTTACGACAGCCGTGGCGAAAAGCACAGGCGAGTTCGCACCTCAGGAGGTTTATTCTGTAGGAGACGCACCCCGGTCGATTGTTGCCGCAGACCTCACGGATGACGGATATCCCGATCTGGCCACGGCCAACTTCAATCCACCATACGATGTGTCCGTACTCTTTAACCAGAACGATGGTACGTTTGAACTCGACTCAAACTATGTGGTATATTGGCCCAACCCCTCTTCCATATGCGCTGCAGATTTCAACCTGGACAGAGATATTGACCTGGCCGTGACCTGCTACAATACGGGGGTGACCTTCGATCCTGTTGTCCAGATGCTCCCCAACGCTGGGGGCGGCACTTTCGGCTTGGGCGATATGTACTGGCTGAGTTCGGCCGCTGTCGATCCGATCTGTATTCGCGCGTTTGATCTTAACGGTGACGGGTATCCCGATATTGCGGCCCTTACCTCTGCACGTATTACCATATGGCTGAGCACAGGGCACGGCGGACTCGGTCCCCGGCTCTCCTACTCCATGGGAGTTGACGCGAATGAGATTGCGGCCGGTGATTTTGATAATGACGGCGACATTGACCTGGCGGTGGCGACATTTTACTACAACCCGATGGTCATCGTTCGCTGGAACGATGGTTCCGGGGGATTCGAGTTCTCCAGCAGTTTCTTGGTTGGCGAGAGGCCCTGGGCCATCACGGCGGGTGATTTCAACGGTGATGGCCACCTGGACCTGGCGACCGCCAGTAACTGGGGGAACGCAGTATCGGTTCTTCTGAACAATGGAAATCAGACTTTTGCAGCAGGTGTCGACTATGCGGTCACGAAGTGGCTCAAATCAATCGCAGCAGCCGATTTTGACGGTGATCAGGATCTTGATCTCGTGGCCGCCAATTCAGTCGATGACGAGGTGATTCTTCTGTGGAACAACGGTGATGGTACGTTTGTGACGGGGTCGTCGTTCGGCACGGCATACGAACCCTGGTCTATAGCCGTCAGCGATGTCAACGGTGATGGTGCCCTTGACCTGGCGGTCGCCAATTACGGCACGAATGTCATATCAGTGCTCACCAATCATGCGGTGGTCTGTGTTGACAGCGACGGTGACGGTTTTGGCGACCCGGATCATCCCGAAAACGAGTGTCCCGTTGATAACTGCCCCACCGTCTACAACCCGGAGCAGGAGGATACCGATGGTGATGGTCTCGGCGATAGCTGTTGTTGCACGGGGATTCGCGGCAACGCCAACAGTGACCCGGAGGACAAGGCCAATATCTCGGATATTACTTTTCTGATAAAGTACTTGTTCGGGATTCCGAGTGGCCCACCGCCCGGGTGCCCGGCCGAGGGAAATGCCAATGGTGACTTGGAGGAGAAATCGAATATTTCTGACATCACTTACCTCATCAATTACCTGTTCGGCATACCCACCGGCCCGGAACCCAAACCGTGCCCATGATTTGATTTAGGCGTAGATACGAAATTCACAACAACCCGCTTCCAATCAGGGCGGGTTTTATCTTCTATTAGGCTCCTGCGCGGCGGATGCTTATGTGCAGCAGCTTGCGCTACCGCTCCATGAGGACTGAAAAGCCCATTTTGTCGTTGGAAAATCGGGCCTTGATGACTATATTGGATTTGATGATTTCTGCCCACGGGCTGTTTGACTGGAATCGTCTGGTCGCGCCCGGCGGCTATATCGGGGATAGAATGTTCCGAGCAATACTAACGGTTGTTCCATTCGGTTCTGCAGAAAACGCACCTGCGAAGATGCATCCGAAGTCGCGGAAGCAGAGGAGCTTTGCCATGTCACCCTCACTCAGGCTGTGCGCGGTTGTGCTATGCTTGCCGATGATTTTTGCCGCACCGGCCTTGGCCCAGACGGAAGTTGACACGTTTCCAAAGACATCCGCCAACGAATTCATTCTCCCCGATGGCCGGTTTGATCTCGATGCGGCCCGGAGATCCGGGTTTGAAGGCTCCCTTGATGTGGAAGGTCTTGAGGTCACCCTGAACCCATCCACCGGTGCGCCCCGGCTCTTCCCATCAGCCGCCGCCTCCGACCCCGACGACCAGTACTGGCATGACCTGAACGTGCCCGACGCCGGGATGAATGGTGTTGTCCTGGCGATGACGGTCTACAACGGCAGGCTCATCGCCGCGGGCTTTTTCACTAATGCAAGCGGTCTTGAGGCCAACTATATTGCCTATTGGGATGGTTACGGGTGGCGGCCACTCGGTTTGGGGATGAATGCTACTGTTCGCGCGCTAACGGTTTACAACGGATGGTTGATCGCCGCAGGAGAGTTCACAACTGCCGGCGGTATTCCGGCCAACAACATTGCCCGGTGGAATGGTGACTCATGGCATCCACTCGATTCAGGGATAGATGGTCATGTTGCTGCCCTGACGGTCTACGATGGTGAATTGATCGCCGGAGGATATTTTACGACGGTCGGTGAGACAGCAGCTAATTACATTGCCCGCTGGGATGACTCGATGTGGAAGCCCCTCGGCTCGGGGATGAACGAATATGTCAGTTCCCTGACAGTCTTCAACAGCGAGTTGATCGCCGGAGGGCATTTCACGACCGCCGGAGGGGTCGCTGCCAGTCGTGTTGCGCGGTGGGATGGTCTTACATGGGAGCCGCTCGGTTCAGGGATGGACGATAATATTTTCTCCCTCAGGACTTATAACGGCGCTCTGATCGCCGGGGGAGCTTTCACTACGGTCGGAGGTGTTGCTGCAAACAAAATCGCCCTATGGGATGGTTCAAAATGGTGTCCACTCGGCATGGGGATGGACTACTCTGTCTGCTGCCTGACGGTCTACGGTGACGAGTTGATCGCTGGGGGAGCTTTCACCATAGCCGGCGGGATTGCAGTCGGTAATATAGCCCGCTGGGATGGATCGACGTGGCAGCCCCTCGGCTCGGGGATAGATCAGTGCAGACGTGTCTCTTGCTTAATGGTGTACAATGACGAGTTGATTGCCGGGGGAGCCTTCACGATGGTCAACGGCGAAGAGGCTTACAATATTGCCCGCTGGGATGGTTATTCATGGCAACCGCTCGGCTCAGGAACGAATTATAGAGTGGAATCCCTGACGGTCCACAAAAACGAGTTGATCGTCGGGGGAGCTTTCACGTCCGCAGGTGGCACTGCCGCCTATCGCATAGCTCGCTGGAATAAGCCCGGTTGCTGTATGGGCATTCGTGGGAACGCCAACAGTGACACGGAAGAAATGGTGAATATCGGGGATATAACCTACCTGATCGATTACCTGTTCGGTATTCCCACCGGACCACCCCCCTCGTGTCGAACTGAAGGCAACGCCAACGGCGACGACAGGGAAAAGATAAACATCTCGGATATTGCCTATCTGGTCAATTACTTATTTGGTATCCCCTCA